>NZ_JASCPQ010000009.1:0-81442 GCF_029959305.1 Pseudomonas sp. PS01297 | reverse complement strand
CCGTCGAAGACTACGACGTTGATAGGTTGGGTGTGTAAGCGCTGTGAGGCGTTGAGCTAACCAATACTAATTGCCCGTGAGGCTTGACCATATAACACCCAAGCAATTTGAGTAGGCTTTGTAACCAAAGCGACCAGATTGCGGTGTGTGAAGACGATACGAACCGAAAGTTTGCAACTCACAAAACACCGACTCTATTACATACCCATTCGCTGGAGCGTTACGCACGTAACGACCTGGCTACCGAATTTCTTGACGACCATAGAGCATTGGAACCACCTGATCCCATCCCGAACTCAGTAGTGAAACGATGCATCGCCGATGGTAGTGTGGGGTTTCCCCATGTGAGAGTAGGTCATCGTCAAGATTAAATTCCAAAATCCCTGTCTGCTCACGCAGACAGGGATTTTGTTTTTGTGCTCGAAAAAGCTCTGCCAATGTGGCAAAGCATGCTGTGCGTAAAACGCAGCGATCCTTGCTGGTGTTGTACAGTACTTGTCTTACAGGGTTTCTATGCAATAGCGTGGCTCGTCGTTATTATGCGTGCCTGATTGTGAGGCGTAACTTGCATGCTGACGTTGTTGAAGCTTCTTAAAGATGGTCGTTTTCATTCTGGGCAAGCGCTGGGTGCTGCGCTCGGCATTAGCCGTAGTGCGGTCTGGAAGCAACTGCAGCGTATGGAAGCGGATATGAACCTGTCTATCCATAAAGTTCGTGGTCGTGGCTATCAATTGGCCATGCCGCTTGAGCTTCTTGAGCACGAGCAGCTCGCTGAAAGTCCCTACCCTGCTTTTATTCATGAGTCCTTAGATTCAACGAATGCTGAAGCCTTGCGCCAAATTGCAGGCGGGGTGCCGGCGCCGTTTGTGGTCCTGGCTGAGCAGCAGAGTGCCGGCCGCGGTAGAAGAGGGCGAAAGTGGATCAGCCCCTTTGCCGAAAATATTTACTACAGCCTGGTGCTTCGAATTGATGGTGGCATGCGTCAGCTTGAAGGGCTGAGCTTGATTGTAGGTCTAGCGGTTTTGAGTTCGCTTCACGAGTTTAGTCGCTGCGATGCGGGCTTGAAGTGGCCAAACGATGTGCTGGTGGGCAATAAAAAAATCGCAGGTATTCTGCTCGAGCTGGTGGGTGATCCTGCTGATGTTTGCCATGTCGTTATAGGTATCGGTATTAACGTTAATATGATGGTCGCCAACGATGTTGATCAATCCTGGACATCCGTTCGCCTGGAGGCGGGTCAGGCGATCAATCGGAACGAGCTGATTGTCACCTTGGGGCGCAAGTTACAGGGTTATCTGATTCGCCACGAGGATGAGGGATTCGCTGCTATTCAGGCAGAGTGGGAATCTAACCATTTGTGGCAAGGGCGAGAGGTTACGTTGATTGCGGGTACGCATACTGTTGATGGCGTGGTTGCCGGCGTTGATCAGCAGGGCGCATTGCGTCTTAACGTTGCAGGGCAGGAAAAAGTCTTTAGTGGTGGCGAGCTGAGCTTGAGGTTGCGCCATGATTCTTGAAATGGATTGCGGTAACAGTTTTATCAAGTGGCGAGTACTTGATGGCGATGCTGTGGTTGAAGGTGGAGTTGTAGATTCCGATGCTGGTCTCATAGCTGCGCTCTTGGCAACTCCATTGCTGCGCATCACGCGTTGCCGTTTGGTGAGTGTGCGCAGTGACGACGAAACTGAGAGTCTGGCATCTCTCTTATCGTCCACATTCTCGGTAGAAGTAATCTGTGCTAGCCCGGCAAGAGTGATGGCGGGGGTAACGAACGGTTATGAGGATTTCGAGCGTCTAGGCTTGGACCGCTGGCTAGCCTTGGTTGGCGCATATGAGCTCTCTAGGCGCGCCTGTCTTGTACTGGATCTGGGTACAGCCGTAACGGCCGATTTTGTGGCTAAAGACGGTAAGCATTTAGGTGGGTTTATATGCCCTGGATTGCCGTTAATGCGTAACGAGTTGCGCACGCATACCCGGCGAATCAGATATGACAATCTTTCCGCTGAGCAGGCGTTGTTGCGAAATAGCCCGGGGCGGACGACTGTTGAAGCTGTGGAGCGCGGCTGTCTAATGATGTTGCGAGGGTTCGTCCTGAGTCAGTTGCAATTGGCGCGTGATTACTGGGGGGATGATTTCGAGGTGTTTCTCACGGGCGGTGATGCAGATCTCGTGGCTTGCGCTGTGCCTGAGGGTCGCTTGGTGAAAGATCTTGTGTTCATAGGCTTGGCTGCAGCTTGTCCTGTTTATTGAGGTTTCTATGCGCTGGTTGTTTCTGCTGCTGGTTGTATTGAATATTTTCTACTTTATATGGCATCAGCAAGAAGCTCCTCTTAAAGCTAAGGAGGTTGTATCTCTATCGCTGTACAAAGGAAACAAGCAGGAAATACAGCTGCTGAGTGAAACGCGAACGGGGCTTGTCGCTGTACGGCCTCAAGAAAACGCGAGCAGTGATAAGGATGTCTGCTTCTACCTGAGCGGTTTGATCCGTTCTGACGCTGAGACAAAGATTAAAAAAAGTTTGTCAGATGCAGGCATAAAGAGTGGTTTGGATAGTCTGGATCGTGCCGGCGCAGGTGATTTTGTCCTGGTCCTTTCTCCGTCGGACAATGTGCAGGCTGTTGAAAAGGTTCTACAAAGTCTTCTCAATGAATTCAATGATTTGAAATACGAAAAAAAGCAGTGTCAGGGGTTGCAGGCACCCGATAGTTTGCATAGAATGGCGCCCGCTCCACAGTGAACACCGGAAGCGGTAGAAAGTGTGGAGTAAGTCAGAAAGCTAACTTGATGATTTAATTGAGAAAAGCGGTTGACAAAGAGCTGGGATGATGTAGAATCCCGCTCAGCTCAGGAGGGGTTCCCGAGCGGCCAAAGGGATCAGACTGTAAATCTGACGTCTACGACTTCGAAGGTTCGAATCCTTCCCCCTCCACCATATTTGCGCAAATCAGCATGATTTGCGGGTGTAGTTTAGTGGTAGAACCTCAGCCTTCCAAGCTGATGATGCGGGTTCGATTCCCGCCACCCGCTCCATTCGCGCTGGTTTCAATGGTGTTTTGCTCTTGTAGCTCAGTTGGTAGAGCACACCCTTGGTAAGGGTGAGGTCAGCGGTTCAAATCCGCTCAAGAGCTCCATATAAACAAGGCAGATATGAAAATATCTGCCTTTGTTTTAACGGGCTGAAAAGCTTGTCCGGAGTGTTTGCTGGTGGCGCTGTTGCAAGGTGTCGCTACTCTGGTTGGCGATTGCTGTCGTTGGTGGCCTGCATTCTGCTGCTTGCGTGTCGTTAGGTTTTGGGCTTGGCGATAAAGTAATTGCAAAGGTTGTTGAAAAGTCTCTCTCGGGTCTGCATAATCGGCGGCTCGATAATGTTTTAGGTCAGTAGCTCAATTGGCAGAGCGACGGTCTCCAAAACCGTAGGTTGGGGGTTCGATTCCCTCCTGACCTGCCAGATTCGCTCAATGCGTCTGGCTTTCTTTTCACAGGATCCTCTTTGATGACTCCCAAGGCTGAAGTTCAAGGCTCTCGCTTCGATCTCCTCAAGTGGCTAGTAGTGGTTGCCCTTGTGGTAGTTGGCGTTGTTGGGAATCAGTATTATTCTGGTTCGCCGATCCTGTATCGCGTCATTGCACTTCTTGTGATTGCTGCTGTTGCTGCCTACGTAGGCTTGCAAACCGCAAAAGGCAAGTCGTTTGCTGTCTTGGTAAAGGAAGCTCGTACTGAGATTCGTAAAGTCGTATGGCCGACTCGCCAAGAAACTACGCAGACTACGTTGATCGTAGTGGCTGTTGTTCTTGTTATGGCGTTGCTGTTGTGGGGTTTGGATTCCCTGCTCGGCTGGCTTGTTTCCTTGATTGTTGGCTAAGGGTGTCCCGTGGCTAAGCGTTGGTACGTAGTGCATGCTTATTCGGGTTACGAAAAGCATGTTATGCGCTCTCTGATTGAGCGTATTAAGCTGGCAGGCATGGAAGATGGCTTCGGCGAAATTCTGGTTCCCACTGAAGAAGTGGTTGAAATGCGTAATGGCCAGAAACGCAAAAGCGAGCGCAAGTTCTTCCCTGGTTATGTGCTAGTCCAGATGGACATGAGCGAAGGTACTTGGCACTTGGTCAAGGATACCCCTCGTGTCATGGGATTCATCGGTGGCACTGCTGACAAGCCTGCACCGATTACAGATAAAGAGGCAGAAGCAATTCTGCGTCGCGTTGCTGATGGTAGCGACAAGCCCAAGCCGAAGACGTTGTTCGAGCCGGGTGAAGTTGTTCGCGTCACCGACGGTCCGTTTGCCGACTTTAACGGCACGGTCGAAGAAGTTAACTACGAAAAGAGTCGCATTCAGGTGGCTGTGCTCATTTTCGGACGTTCCACTCCGGTGGAGCTAGAGTTTAGCCAGGTCGAAAAGGTCTAGCTGAACACGCATCCCAACCCCACGGCTTCGGTCGTGGGGTTTTGTCGTCACTGGGATAAACACGCAAGTAACCGGGGAGCCTTTTAAGTTAGGCGTCTGAACCCGTAATTGGAGTGCCTCATGGCCAAGAAGATTACCGCTTACATCAAGCTGCAAGTGAAGGCCGCTCAGGCCAACCCAAGCCCACCTGTTGGTCCAGCTTTGGGTCAGCACGGTGTGAACATCATGGAATTCTGCAAAGCTTTCAACGCCCGTACTCAGGGTATTGAGCCAGGCCTGCCGACTCCAGTGATCATCACTGTATACAGCGACCGTAGCTTCACATTCGAAACCAAGTCGACCCCTGCTTCGGTTCTGCTGAAGAAGGCTGCTGGTCTGACTAGCGGTTCGGCTCGCCCTAACACCGTTAAGGTTGGCACCGTTACCCGTGCTCAGCTGGAAGAAATCGCGAAAACCAAAAACGCGGATCTGACTGCAGCTGATTTGGATGCAGCCGTGCGTACCATCGCCGGTTCTGCTCGTAGCATGGGCCTTAACGTGGAGGGTGTGTAATGGCTAAGCTGACTAAGCGTCAAAAGGCAATCGCCGGTAAAATTGAAGCTGGCAAGTCTTACAACTTTGTAGACGCTGCTGCTCTGCTGGCTGAGCTGTCGACTGTTAAGTTCAGCGAGTCTTTCGACATCGCTGTTAACCTGGGCGTAGACCCACGTAAATCTGACCAGGTTGTTCGTAGCGCAACTGTGCTGCCACACGGCACTGGCAAGACTGTACGTGTAGCTGTGTTCACCCAGGGTCCAGCTGCTGAAGCTGCTTTGGCTGCTGGCGCTGATCGCGTTGGTATGGACGACCTGGCTGCCGAAATGAAAGGCGGCGACCTGAACTACGACGTAGTTATTGCTTCCCCGGACGCAATGCGTGTTGTAGGTCAGTTGGGTCAGATCCTCGGTCCACGTGGTCTGATGCCTAACCCTAAGGTTGGTACTGTAACTCCAGACGTAGCGACCGCGGTTAAGAACGCAAAAGCTGGTCAGGTTCGTTATCGCACCGACAAAAACGGTATCATCCACACTTCCGTTGGCAAAGTCGGTTTCGACGCTGTTCAACTGAAGGAAAACGTTGAAGCCCTGATCGCTGATTTGAAGCGTATCAAGCCAGCTTCCTCGAAAGGTATTTATGTTAAGCGCGTTACTCTGAGCACCACTATGGGCCCAGGCCTGGTCATCGACCAAGGTTCGTTGGACGCGTAAGACAAATTGGCGCAGCGTGCTGCGCCAATGAAAGATTGGGGTCCCTGCCTGGCGGGGGCTATCCAAGACCGTAGGCGGCGCAAGTCTTAAACCTCAAGCCTACGCAGATGGTGCTCCCGGTTCCTTACCGAATCAGACACCAAAACGACATCCGACTCAGGTCAGATGAAACGGTAACAAGCAGGAGTTAAACCCGTGGCAATTAAACTCGAAGACAAGAAGGCCATCGTCGCTGAAGTCAACGAGGCTGCCAAAGTTGCCCTGTCTGCTGTTGTGGCTGATGCCCGCGGCGTGACAGTAGGCGCTATGACCGGACTCCGTAAAGAGGCTCGTGAAGCTGGCGTTTACGTACGTGTTGTACGTAACACCCTGCTCAAGCGCGCTGTTGCTGACACTGAATACAGTGTTCTCAACGACGTGTTCACTGGCCCGACCTTGATCGCATTCTCCAACGAACATCCAGGCGCTGCTGCCCGTTTGTTCAAAGAGTTCGCTAAAGGTCAGGATAAGTTCGAGATCAAGGCAGCTGCGTTCGAGGGCAAGTTCCTCGCAGCTAATCAGATCGACGTACTGGCAAGCCTGCCGACCCGTGACGAAGCAATTTCTCAGCTGATGAGCGTGATTCAAGGCGCTACCAGCAAATTGGCTCGTACTCTGGCGGCACTTCGCGACCAGAAAGAAGCAGCTGCAGCTTAAGGCTCAGCAACTCCTTTCAGCGTTTATTGTTTATTTCGATGGCCGCATAGGCTGTCACCCCAATACAGGAATTTATAGTCATGTCTCTGACTAACGAGCAAATCATCGAAGCAATCGGCGAGAAATCCGTTCTGGAAATCGTTGAGCTGATCAAAGCAATGGAAGAGAAGTTCGGCGTTTCGGCTGCTGCTGCTTCTGCTGGTCCTGCTGTTGCTGCTGCTGTCGTTGAAGAGCAAACTGAATTCAACGTCATGCTGCTGGAAGCTGGCGAGAAGAAAGTTAACGTGATCAAGGCTGTTCGTGAACTGACTGGTCTGGGCTTGAAAGAAGCCAAGGCAGTAGTTGACGGCGCTCCAGCAATGGTTCTGGAAGCTGTTGCTAAAGACGCAGCTGACAAAGCCAAAGCTGCTCTGGAAGAAGCAGGCGCTAAAGTCGAGCTGAAGTAAGCATCGACTTTGCGTCTCCAGCCCAAGCGTTAAGCTGAGGCTGATGGCTGGTGGCTCATGCCACCGGCCTTTTTCCGTTCTTGGCAGCCGACTGGGTTGGCGCCATAAACGAGCTGTAACCACCCTGTGCGGTGGAGCAAACCAAGGGGTTTGCACGATTTTCTGGCTGCTCCCGTCGGGAGAGGCCAAACAAGCAGGTGACCAAGCTGGGGAACGCTGATGGCTTACTCATATACTGAGAAAAAACGTATCCGCAAGGACTTTAGCAAGTTGCCGGACGTCATGGATGTGCCGTATCTCTTGGCAATCCAGCTGGATTCGTATCGTGAATTCTTGCAGGCGGGAGCGACTAAAGATCAGTTCCGCGACGTGGGCCTGCATGCGGCCTTCAAATCCGTTTTCCCGATCATCAGCTACTCCGGCAATGCTGCGCTGGAGTATGTCGGTTATCGCCTGGGCGAACCGGCATTTGATGTCAAAGAATGCGTGTTGCGCGGTGTGACTTACGCCGTACCTTTGCGGGTGAAGGTTCGTTTGATCATTTTCGACAAAGAATCGTCGAATAAAGCGATCAAGGACATCAAAGAGCAAGAAGTCTACATGGGTGAAATCCCCCTGATGACTGAAAACGGTACCTTCGTAATCAACGGTACCGAGCGTGTAATTGTTTCCCAGCTGCACCGTTCCCCGGGCGTGTTCTTTGACCACGACCGCGGCAAGACGCACAGCTCCGGTAAGCTGCTGTATTCCGCGCGTATCATTCCTTACCGTGGTTCGTGGTTGGACTTTGAGTTCGACCCTAAAGACTGCGTGTTCGTACGTATTGACCGTCGTCGCAAGCTGCCTGCGTCCGTATTGCTGCGCGCGCTCGGCTATAGCACTGAGCAAGTACTGGAAGCGTTCTACACCACTAACGTTTTCCACGTTCAAGGCGAAAGCATCAGCCTGGAACTGGTACCTCAGCGCCTGCGCGGTGAAATCGCGGCCATCGACATTACCGATGACAAAGGCAAGGTGATTGTTGAGCAGGGCCGTCGTATCACTGCTCGCCATATCAACCAGCTGGAAAAAGCCGGTATCAAAGAGCTCGTTATGCCTCTGGACTATGTCCTGGGTCGCACAACGGCCAAAGCTATCGTGCACCCGGCGACTGGCGAAATCATTGCTGAGTGCAACACCGAGCTGACCACTGAAATCCTGGCTAAAGTTGCCAAGAGCCAAGTCGTACGCATCGAAACGTTGTACACCAACGATATCGACTGCGGTCCGTTCATTTCGGACACGCTGAAAATTGACTCCACCAGCAACCAACTGGAAGCGCTGGTTGAGATCTATCGCATGATGCGTCCTGGCGAGCCTCCAACCAAGGATGCTGCCGAGACTCTGTTCAACAACCTGTTCTTCAGCCCTGAGCGTTATGACCTGTCTGCGGTCGGCCGGATGAAGTTCAACCGTCGTATCGGTCGTACCGAAATCGAAGGTTCGGGCGTGTTGTGCAAAGAAGACATCGTCGCGGTACTGAAGACTCTGGTCGACATCCGTAACGGCAAAGGCATTGTCGATGACATCGACCACCTGGGTAACCGTCGTGTTCGCTGTGTAGGCGAAATGGCTGAAAACCAGTTCCGCGTTGGTCTGGTACGTGTTGAGCGTGCGGTCAAAGAGCGTCTGTCGATGGCTGAAAGCGAAGGCCTGATGCCGCAAGACTTGATCAACGCCAAGCCAGTGGCTGCGGCAGTGAAAGAGTTCTTCGGTTCCAGCCAGCTGTCCCAGTTCATGGACCAGAACAACCCGCTGTCCGAGATCACCCACAAGCGCCGTGTTTCTGCACTGGGCCCGGGCGGTCTGACACGTGAGCGTGCCGGCTTTGAAGTGCGTGACGTACACCCGACTCACTACGGTCGTGTATGCCCGATTGAAACGCCAGAAGGTCCGAACATTGGTCTGATCAACTCCTTGGCTGCCTATGCGCGCACCAACCAGTACGGCTTCCTCGAGAGCCCGTACCGTGTAGTGAAAGACGCGTTGGTTACCGACGAGATCGTGTTCCTTTCTGCTATTGAAGAAGCGGATCACGTTATCGCTCAGGCTTCGGCCACCATGAACGACCAGAAAGTCCTGGTTGATGAACTGGTAGCTGTTCGTCACTTGAACGAATTCACCGTTAAGGCGCCGGAAGACGTCACCTTGATGGACGTTTCGCCGAAACAAGTAGTTTCGGTTGCTGCGTCGCTGATTCCGTTCCTCGAGCACGACGACGCCAACCGTGCGTTGATGGGTTCGAACATGCAGCGTCAAGCTGTACCAACACTGCGCGCTGACAAGCCGCTGGTAGGTACTGGCATGGAGCGTAACGTAGCCCGTGACTCCGGCGTTTGCGTCGTGGCACGTCGTGGCGGCGTTATTGATTCTGTTGATGCAAGCCGTATCGTGGTTCGTGTTGCTGATGATGAAGTTGAGACCGGCGAAGCTGGTGTTGATATCTACAACCTGACCAAATACACCCGCTCCAACCAGAACACCTGCATCAACCAGCGTCCGCTGGTGCGTAAAGGTGATCGGGTTCAGCGCAGCGACATCATGGCCGATGGTCCGTCCACCGATATGGGTGAACTGGCTCTGGGTCAGAACATGCGTATCGCCTTCATGGCATGGAACGGCTTCAACTTCGAAGACTCCATCTGCCTGTCGGAACGTGTTGTTCAAGAAGACCGTTTCACCACGATCCACATTCAGGAACTGACCTGTGTGGCCCGTGACACCAAGCTTGGCCCTGAGGAAATCACTGCAGACATCCCGAACGTGGGTGAAGCTGCACTGAACAAACTGGACGAAGCCGGTATCGTTTACGTTGGCGCCGAAGTTGGCCCGGGCGACATCCTGGTAGGTAAGGTCACTCCGAAAGGCGAGACTCAGCTGACCCCGGAAGAAAAACTGCTGCGTGCAATCTTCGGTGAGAAAGCCAGCGACGTTAAAGACACCTCCCTGCGTGTACCAACCGGTACCAAAGGTACTGTTATCGACGTACAAGTCTTCACGCGTGATGGCGTAGAGCGTGATGCTCGTGCCCTGTCGATCGAGAAGACTCAGCTGGACGAAATCCGCAAGGATCTGAACGAAGAGTTCCGCATTGTTGAAGGCGCTACTTTTGAACGTCTGCGCTCTGCCCTGGTCGGTCAAATTGCCGAGGGTGGTGCCGGTCTGAAGAAAGGCCAGGAAATCACCAATGAAGTCCTGGACGGTCTTGAGCACGGTCAGTGGTTCAAGCTGCGCATGGCTGAAGATGCTCTGAACGAGCAACTTGAGAAAGCTCAGGCTTACATCATCGATCGCCGTCGTCTGCTGGACGACAAGTTCGAAGACAAGAAGCGCAAACTGCAGCAGGGCGATGACCTGGCTCCAGGCGTGCTGAAAATCGTCAAGGTTTACCTGGCAATCCGTCGTCGCATCCAGCCGGGTGACAAGATGGCCGGTCGTCACGGTAACAAAGGTGTGGTCTCCGTGATCATGCCGGTTGAAGACATGCCGTACGATGCCAATGGCACCCCGGTTGATGTTGTTCTCAACCCGTTGGGCGTACCTTCGCGTATGAACGTTGGTCAGATTCTCGAAACCCACTTGGGCCTTGCAGCCAAAGGTTTGGGCGAGAAGATCAACCTCATGATTGAAGAGCAGCGCAAGGTTGCTGACCTGCGTAAGTTCCTGCATGAGATCTACAACGAAATTGGCGGTCGTCAAGAAAGCCTGGATGACTTCTCTGATCAAGAAATCCTTGATCTGGCGAAGAACCTTCGTGGCGGTGTACCGATGGCTACCCCGGTGTTCGACGGTGCCAAAGAAAGCGAAATCAAGGCAATGCTTCGTTTGGCAGACCTGCCAGACAGCGGCCAGATGGTGCTGACTGATGGTCGTACCGGCAACAAGTTTGAGCGTCCGGTTACCGTTGGCTACATGTACATGCTGAAGCTGAACCACTTGGTAGACGACAAGATGCACGCTCGTTCTACTGGTTCTTACAGCCTGGTTACCCAGCAGCCGTTGGGTGGTAAGGCGCAGTTCGGTGGTCAGCGTTTCGGGGAGATGGAGGTCTGGGCGCTGGAAGCTTACGGCGCGGCATACACTCTGCAAGAAATGCTCACAGTGAAGTCGGACGATGTGAACGGTCGTACCAAGATGTACAAAAACATCGTGGACGGCGATCACCGTATGGAGCCGGGCATGCCCGAGTCCTTCAACGTGTTGATCAAAGAAATTCGTTCCCTCGGCATCGATATCGATCTGGAAACCGAATAACACGTGACGCGAATCGAGAGCGGGGCTGCACTGCCCGCTCTCTGCTCCGCCAGGAGGAAAGGCCTTGAAAGACCTACTGAATTTGCTGAAAAACCAGGGTCAAGTCGAAGAGTTCGACGCCATCCGTATTGGGTTGGCATCGCCTGAGATGATCCGCTCGTGGTCGTTCGGTGAAGTTAAAAAGCCGGAAACCATCAACTACCGTACGTTCAAGCCTGAGCGTGACGGCCTGTTCTGCGCCAAAATCTTTGGCCCGGTAAAGGATTACGAGTGCCTGTGCGGTAAGTACAAGCGCTTGAAGCATCGCGGTGTGATCTGTGAGAAGTGCGGCGTTGAAGTTGCACTGGCCAAGGTCCGTCGTGAGCGCATGGCTCACATTGAACTGGCTTCGCCAGTTGCACACATCTGGTTCCTGAAATCGCTGCCGTCCCGTATCGGCTTGCTGATGGACATGACCCTGCGTGATATCGAACGCGTTCTCTACTTCGAGAGCTATGTCGTTATCGATCCAGGCATGACCACCCTTGAAAAAGGTCAGCTGCTGAACGACGAGCAGTATTTCGAAGCGCTGGAAGAGTTCGGCGACGACTTCGATGCCCGCATGGGTGCTGAGGCTGTGCGTGAGCTGCTGCACGCTATCGACCTGGAACACGAGATTGGCCGTCTGCGCGAAGAAATTCCGCAAACCAACTCCGAAACCAAAATCAAGAAGCTGTCCAAGCGCTTGAAGTTGATGGAAGCTTTCCTGGGCTCCGGCAACCTTCCAGAGTGGATGGTGCTGACCGTTCTGCCGGTTCTGCCGCCAGATCTGCGTCCTTTGGTTCCGTTGGATGGTGGTCGTTTCGCGACTTCCGACCTCAACGATCTGTATCGTCGAGTGATCAACCGTAACAACCGCTTGAAGCGCCTGCTTGATCTGTCCGCTCCGGACATCATCGTGCGTAACGAAAAGCGTATGTTGCAAGAAGCTGTCGACGCCTTGCTGGACAACGGTCGTCGTGGCCGCGCCATCACGGGTTCGAACAAGCGTCCTCTGAAATCCTTGGCTGACATGATCAAGGGTAAGCAAGGTCGTTTCCGTCAGAACTTGCTCGGTAAGCGTGTTGACTACTCGGGTCGTTCGGTAATTACAGTAGGTCCGACCCTGCGTCTGCACCAGTGCGGTCTGCCTAAAAAAATGGCACTTGAGCTGTTCAAGCCGTTCATCTTCGGCAAGCTGGAAATGCGTGGTCTTGCTACCACCATTAAAGCTGCCAAGAAAATGGTTGAGCGTGAGCTGCCAGAGGTTTGGGACGTTCTCGCTGAAGTGATTCGCGAACACCCGGTCCTCCTCAACCGTGCACCAACGCTTCACCGTCTGGGTATTCAGGCATTTGAACCGGTATTGATCGAAGGTAAAGCTATCCAGCTGCACCCTCTGGTCTGTGCTGCGTACAACGCCGACTTCGACGGCGACCAGATGGCTGTACACGTACCGCTGACACTGGAAGCCCAGTTGGAAGCCCGTGCGTTGATGATGTCGACCAACAACATTCTGTCGCCAGCGAACGGTGAGCCAATCATCGTTCCTTCGCAGGACGTTGTATTGGGTCTGTACTACATGACTCGTGAAGCGATCAACGCCAAAGGCGAAGGTCGTGTATTCGCGGATCTGCAAGAAGTTGACCGTGTGTTCCGTGCCGGCGAAGCCGCACTGCACGCCAAGGTTAAAGTGCGGATCACTGAAACCGTCAACGACCGTGATGGCGGCAGCGTGACCAACACCCGTATCGTCGACACCACTGTCGGCCGTGCGCTGTTGTTCCAGGTTGTTCCAAAAGGCCTGTCGTACGACGTCGTCAACTTGCCAATGAAGAAAAAGGCAATCTCCAAGCTGATCAACCAGTGCTACCGCGTGGTTGGTTTGAAAGAGACTGTGATCTTCGCTGACCAGTTGATGTATACCGGTTTCGCTTACTCGACTATTTCCGGCGTTTCGATCGGTGTTAACGACTTCGTTATCCCGGATGAAAAAGCGCGCATCATCGGTGCTGCTACCGACGAAGTGAAAGAAATCGAAAGTCAGTACGCCTCGGGCCTGGTGACACAGGGCGAGAAGTACAACAAAGTAATCGACCTTTGGTCGAAAGCTAACGATGAAGTTTCCAAGGCGATGATGTCGAACCTCTCGAAAGAGAAGGTTATCGACCGTCACGGTGATGAAGTTGAGCAAGAGTCGTTCAACTCCATGTACATGATGGCCGACTCCGGCGCACGGGGTTCTGCTGCGCAGATCCGTCAGCTGGCCGGTATGCGTGGTCTGATGGCCAAGCCGGACGGTTCCATCATCGAAACGCCGATTACTGCGAACTTCCGTGAAGGTTTGAGCGTACTTCAGTACTTCATCTCCACTCACGGTGCTCGTAAGGGTCTTGCGGATACGGCCTTGAAAACGGCTAACTCCGGTTACTTGACGCGTCGTCTGGTAGACGTAGCGCAAGATCTGGTAGTGACTGAAGTCGACTGCGGTACCGAACACGGTCTGCTGATGACTCCGCACATTGAAGGCGGCGACGTTGTAGAGCCGTTGGGTGAACGTGTACTGGGTCGAGTAATCGCCCGTGACGTATTCAAGCCAGGTACTGATGAAGTTATCGTTCCTGCTGGCACCCTGGTTGATGAGAAGTGGGTTGAGTTCATCGAGCTGAACAGCATTGACGAAGTTATCGTACGTTCGCCAATCAGCTGCGAAACCCGTTTCGGTATCTGCGCCAAGTGCTACGGTCGCGATCTGGCTCGTGGTCACCAGGTGAACATCGGTGAAGCTGTCGGCGTAATCGCTGCTCAGTCGATCGGTGAGCCAGGTACGCAGCTGACAATGCGTACGTTCCACATCGGTGGTGCGGCAAGCCGGACCTCTGCTGCTGACAGCGTTCAGGTTAAGAATGGCGGTACTGTCCGTCTTCACAACCTGAAGCACGTTGAGCGTGTAGATGGTTGCCTGGTAGCCGTATCGCGTTCGGGTGAGCTGGCAATCGCTGATGACTTCGGTCGTGAGCGTGAGCGTTACAAGCTGCCGTACGGTGCCGTAATTTCGGTTAAAGAAGGTGACAAGGTTGACGCTGGCTCGATCGTAGCCAAGTGGGATCCGCACACTCACCCAATCGTTACCGAAATGAAAGGTACCGTGACCTACGTGGGCATGGAAGAAGGCATCACGATCAAGCGTCAAACTGACGAATTGACCGGTATGACCAACATTGAAGTGCTTGACGCCAAAGACCGTCCAGCTGCCGGCAAAGAAATTCGCCCGGCCGTTAAGATGGTAGGTGTTGATGGTAAGGATCTGTTGTTGCCAGGTACCGACGTACCGGCTCAGTACTTCCTGCCAGCCAACGCATTGGTCGGTGTAGCGGATGGTGCGGAAATCGCGATCGGTGACGTTATCGCTCGTATTCCGCAAGAGACTTCGAAAACTCGAGACATCACCGGTGGTCTGCCACGCGTTGCTGACTTGTTCGAAGCGCGTCGTCCGAAAGAAGCCTCTATTTTGGCTGAAGTCAGCGGCACCATCGCGTTCGGTAAAGAGACCAAAGGCAAGCGCCGTCTGGTTATTACCCCGAACGACGGTACCGATCCGTACGAAGAGCTGATTCCAAAGTGGCGTCACCTGAACGTCTTCGAAGGCGAGCAAGTGAACCGCGGCGAAGTTATCTCCGACGGTCCAAGCGATCCACACGACATCTTGCGTTTGCTGGGTGTGAGTGCGCTGGCCAAGTACATCGTTAACGAGATTCAAGACGTCTACCGTCTGCAAGGCGTGAAGATCAACGACAAACACATCGAGACCATCCTGCGTCAGATGCTGCGTAAAGTTGAAATTTCCGAGTCTGGCGATTCCTCCTTCATCAAGGGCGACCAGATGGAGCTGACGCAGGTACTGGTCGAAAACGAGCGCTTGGGTAACGAAGACAAATTTGTGTCCAAGTTCACTCGCGTTCTGTTGGGTATCACCAAAGCGTCGTTGTCGACTGAATCGTTCATCTCCGCGGCCTCTTTCCAAGAGACAACCCGCGTACTGACCGAAGCAGCGGTAACCGGCAAGCGCGACTACCTGCGCGGCCTGAAAGAAAACGTTGTCGTGGGTCGTTTGATCCCGGCAGGTACTGGTTTGGCCTACCACAGCGAGCGTAAGCGTCGCCGTGATGCAGACAAGCCATTGCGCGTAAGCGCCAGTGAAGTGGAAGCTGCGCTGACCGAAGCGCTGAACTCTAGCGGTAACTGAGTTCTGCGATAAATAAGGGTGGGCCCCGGTCTTTCCGTTCATCGAATCACGACAATTAGTCGAGCTTTGATGGGGGAGGGGTCGGGGCTTTGCCTTGACTGGGGGCAGGATCCTCTTTAGACTCTTGTACCCCTAAATTTGGCGGGGATTCGTTCCCGTCATTTTGCTTTTCTTGCAAGACAATAGCGTCGCAAGACAACAGTGGAGCTAGTAGATGGCAACTATCAACCAGCTGGTACGTCAGCCGCGTAAGCGTATCGTCGAGAAATCCGACGTACCTGCGCTGCAAAACTGCCCGCAACGTCGTGGCGTATGCACCCGTGTGTATACAACTACGCCGAAAAAACCTAACTCGGCACTGCGTAAAGTATGCCGTGTGCGCCTGACCAACGGTTTCGAGGTTTCCTCGTATATCGGTGGTGAAGGTCACAACCTGCAAGAACACAGCGTGGTACTGATTCGTGGCGGTCGTGTAAAAGACTTGCCAGGTGTTCGTTACCACACCGTTCGCGGCTCTTTGGATACTTCCGGCGTTAAAGGTCGTAACCAAGGTCGTTCGAAGTACGGTACCAAAAAGCCGAAGTAGTCTTCGGTCGCTGGTAAATAAATGCAGATTTCTTTTTTTCTGAGTCGATAAGAGTAAGGTCGGGCGTGCATCCAAAGGGTGTAATGGTCCCGAGCTAACCTGAAGACCGTTTGAGGGCTTATCCATGCCAAGAAGACGCGTAGCAGCCAAGCGCGAAGTGCTTGACGATCCAAAATACGGAAGCCAAATCCTGGCCAAGTTCATGAACCACGTGATGGAAAGCGGTAAAAAAGCCGTTGCCGAGCGTATCGTTTATGGCGCGCTGGAAAAGGTTAAAGAACGTAAGAACGGCGATCCCCTGGAACTCTTCGAGAAAGCACTCGACGCCATCGCTCCGCTGGTCGAAGTGAAGTCGCGCCGTGTAGGCGGTGCTACTTACCAGGTTCCGGTCGAAGTTCGTCCTTCCCGTCGTAACGCTTTGGCAATGCGCTGGTTGGTAGACTTCGCACGTAAGCGTGGCGAAAAGTCTATGGCTTTGCGCTTGGCTGGCGAACTGCTGGACGCTGCTGAAGGCAAGGGCGCAGCAGTTAAGAAGCGTGAAGACGTGCACCGTATGGCTGAAGCTAACAAAGCTTTCTCGCACTACCGCTTCTAATTTCAGCGCTATTCACTTTGCGAGGGCTTTATGGCTCGTACTACACCGATTAACCGCTACCGTAACATTGGTATCTGTGCACACGTGGACGCGGGTAAAACCACGACTACTGAGCGGGTACTTTTTTACACTGGCAAAAGTCACAAGATGGGCGAGGTGCATGATGGCGCCGCGACCACAGACTGGATGGTGCAGGAGCAGGAGCGTGGTATTACCATTACTTCTGCTGCGATCACTACCTTTTGGCAGGGTTCTAACAAGCAGTACGATAACTACCGCTTCAACGTAATCGATACCCCGGGCCACGTAGACTTCACTATTGAAGTTGAGCGTTCCCTGCGTGTACTCGATGGTGCGGTTGTTGTGTTCTGCGGCACCTCGGGTGTTGAGCCTCAGTCCGAAACCGTATGGCGTCAAGCCAACAAGTACGGCGTTCCACGTCTTGTTTACGTAAACAAGATGGACCGTGCTGGTGCGAACTTCCTGCGCGTGATCGGTCAGATCAAAACCCGTCTGGGTCACACTCCGGTGCCTATCCAGTTGGCTATCGGTTCCGAAGACAACTTCCAGGGTCAGATCGATCTGATGACCATGGAAGCGGTTTACTGGAGCGATGCTGACAAGGGTATGACTGCTCGTCGTGAAGCTATTCCTGCAGAACTGCAAGAGTTGGCTGAAGAGTGGCGCAGCAACATGGTTGAGGCTGCGGCCGAAGCCAGCGAAGAGCTGATGAACAAGTACCTGGAAGGTGAAGAACTCACCATCCCGGAAATCAAAGCGGCTCTGCGTCAGCGTACTATCGCCGGCGAAATCGTTTTGGCTGTTTGCGGTTCTTCCTTCAAGAACAAGGGCGTTCCCCTGGTTCTCGACGCCGTGATCGACTACCTGCCGGCTCCGGTTGATATTCCTGCCATCAAGGGTACTGACCCGGATGACGAGACTATCGAGCTGGAGCGTCATGCAGATGACGCAGAACCGTTCTCGGCTCTGGCGTTCAAGATCGCGACTGACCCATTCGTGGGTACTTTGACCTTCGTCCGCGTTTACTCGGGCGTGTTGAACTCCGGTGACGGCGTAATCAACTCGGTTAAAGGTAAGAAAGAGCGTGTGGGTCGTATGGTGCAAATGCACGCTAACGCCCGCGAAGAGATCAAGGAAGTACGCGCTGGTGACATCGCGGCCTTGATCGGCATGAAGGACGTCACCACTGGTGAAACCTTGTGCAACGCTGACAAGCCAATCATCCTGGTTCGCATGGACTTCCCGGAGCCGGTTATTTCGGTTGCTGTTGAGCCAAAAACCAAGGATGACCAGGAAAAAATGGGTATTGCACTGGGCAAACTTGCTCAGGAAGACCCGTCTTTCCGCGTTAAAACTGATGAAGAGACTGGTCAGACGATCATCTCCGGCATGGGCGAATTGCACCTCGACATCCTGGTTGACCGGATGAAGCGTGAGTTCAACGTTGAAGCCAACATCGGTAAGCCTCAGGTTTCTTATCGTGAGCGCATCACGAAGAACTGTGAAATCGAAGGCAAGTTCGTTCGTCAGTCCGGCGGTCGTGGTCAGTTCGGTCACTGCTGGATCCGTTTTGCACCTGCTGACGAAGGTCAGGAAGGTCTGCAGTTCGTGAACGAAGTGGTAGGTGGTGTGGTTCCTAAGGAATACATCCCGGCTATCCAGAAGGGTATCGAAGAGCAGATGAAGAACGGTGTTGTTGCCGGCTATCCGCTGATCGGCCTGAAGGCTACCGTGTTTGATGGTTCTTACCACGACGTCGACTCCAACGAGATGGCGTTTAAGGTGGCTGCTTCCATGGCTACCAAGCAACTGGCCCAGAAGGGCGGTGGTGAGTTGCTTGAGCCGATCATGGCGGTAGAGGTTGTTACACCTGAAGACTATATGGGTGACGTGATGGGCGACTTGAACCGTCGTCGCGGCATGATCCAGGGTATGGAAGATACGGTCTCCGGCAAAGTTATTCGTGCTGAAGTTCCGTTGGGCGAGATGTTCGGTTATGCGACCGACGTTCGTTCCATGTCTCAGGGTCGCGCAAGCTACTCTATGGAATTCAAAAAATACGATACAGCGCCGTCGCACATCGTCGATGCTGTTACTAAAAAACAAGGCTGATTTAGTTCAGTCCTTTAGGCAAGGAGTTAATTGTCGTGGCTAAAGAAAAATTTGATCGTTCCCTACCGCACGTCAACGTTGGCACTATCGGTCACGTTGACCATGGTAAAACCACGCTGACCGCAGCTCTGACTCGTGTTTGCTCCGAAGTTTTCGGTTCTGCTCGTGTTGACTTCGACAAGATCGACAGCGCGCCAGAAGAAAAAGCTCGTGGTATCACCATCAACACTGCTCACGTTGAGTACAACTCGACTATTCGTCACTACGCTCACGTTGACTGCCCAGGTCACGCTGACTACGTGAAGAACATGATCACTGGTGCTGCCCAAATGGACGGCGCGATCCTGGTTTGTTCGGCCGCTGATGGTCCGATGCCACAAACTCGTGAGCACATCCTGCTGTCCCGTCAGGTAGGCGTTCCGTACATCGTGGTTTTCCTGAACAAGGCTGACCTGGTAGACGACGCTGAGCTGCTGGAACTGGTTGAGATGGAAGTGCGCGATCTGCTGAGCACTTACGACTTCCCAGGTGACGACACTCCGATCATCATCGGTTCTGCTCGTATGGCTCTGGAAGGCCTGGACGACAACGAAATGGGCACCACTGCCGTTCGTAAACTGGTTGAAACTCTGGATACCTACATCCCAGAACCAGTTCGTCTGACCGACAAGCCGTTCCTGATGCCAATCGAAGACGTATTCTCGATCTCTGGTCGCGGTACTGTTGTGACTGGCCGTATCGAGCGCGGTATCGTTCGCGTTCAAGATCCACTGGAAATCGTTGGTCTGCGTGACACAACTGTTACCACTTGCACCGGCGTTGAAATGTTCCGCAAACTGCTCGACGAAGGTCGTGCTGGCGAGAACTGCGGCGTTCTGCTGCGTGGTACCAAGCGTGACGACGTTGAGCGTGGTCAGGTTCTGGTTAAGCCAGGCACTGTTAAGCCTCACACCAAGTTCACCGCAGAAGTATACGTTCTGAGCAAAGAAGAAGGCGGCCGTCATACTCCGTTCTTCAAAGGCTACCGTCCACAGTTCTACTTCCGTACTACTGACGTGACTGGTAACTGCGAACTGCCAGAAGGCGTTGAAATGGTAATGCCAGGTGACAACATTCAAATGACTGTTACCCTGATCAAAACCATCGCAATGGAAGATGGCCTGCGTTTCGCTATCCGTGAAGGCGGTCGTACCGTCGGCGCTGGCGTCGTAGCCAAAATCATCGAGTAATCGATGATTGCATGAAAAAGCCCCCGCTCAGCGGGGGCTTTTTTTATTGAGTTGACACCTAGTGGGGTCGTCTATAGAATTGCGCCTCCTTTAAACGGGCGTATTGCGCTCGGTGGGAACAGCAATCTGGAGTCTGAAATCCAATGCAAAATCAGCAAATCCGTATCAGGTTGAAGGCTTTTGACCATCGCCTGATCGACCAATCAACCCAGGAAATCGTGGAAACCGCGAAACGTACTGGTGCTCAAGTGCGTGGTCCAATTCCACTGCCTACCCGTAAAGAGCGGTTCACCGTTCTGGTCTCCCCGCACGTCAACAAAGACGCGCGTGACCAGTACGAGATCCGTACTCATAAGCGCGTTCTGGACATCGTCCAGCCAACGGATAAAACCGTTGATGCACTTATGAAGCTTGATCTTGCGGCCGGTGTGGAAGTGCAGATCAGCCTCGGCTAAGACTTGGGTCTTAGTCGTGTAACGCTCTGAAATGGGCGGCCATAGCGGGTGAAAGCCCCGTACACTCATGAGGTTTACAACATGACTATTGGTGTAGTCGGTCGTAAATGCGGTATGACCCGTATTTTCACCGAAGAAGGTGTCTCCATTCCGGTCACGGTCATTGAGATCGAACCGAATCGCGTCACCCAGTTCAAAACTGAAGAAACCGATGGCTATCGTGCAGTGCAAGTCACTGTCGGCGAGCGTCGCGCTTCGCGTGTAACCGCTGCTCAGGCGGGTCACTTCGCCAAGGCAAACGTTGCTGCTGGTCGTACCGTGCTGGAATTCCGTCTTGAAGAAGGCGAGTACCAAGCTGGCGATCTGATCAACGCTGAAATCTTCGCTGCTGGTCAACTGGTTGATGTAACCGGTCAGTCCAAGGGTAAAGGCTTCCAGGGTACGATCAAGCGTTGGAATTTCCGTGGCCAAGATAACACTCACGGTAACTCCGTTTCCCACCGCGTCCCGGGCTCTATTGGCCAGTGCCAGACTCCTGGTCGTGTATTCAAGGGCAAAAAAATGTCCGGTCATATGGGCGCTGAGCGCGTGACCGTGCAGTCCCTCGAAGTAGTGCGCGTCGACGCTGAACGCAATCTGTTGTTGGTCAAGGGTGCTGTTCCTGGCGCTACTGGCGGCAACCTGGTTGTACGTCCAGCGGCCAAGGCTCGCGGTTAAGGGGAAGCTGACATGCAATTAAACGTAAATGACGCTCAGGCGATCGAAGTTTCCGAACTGACTTTCGGCGGCGAATTCAACGAGACGCTGGTTCACCAAGCAGTCGTGGCCTACATGGCCGGCGGCCGTCAAGGTAGCAAGCAGCAAAAGACCCGTTCTGATGTCCGTGGTGGCGGTAAGCGCCCTTGGCGTCAGAAAGGTACTGGCCGCGCTCGTGCCGGTACTATCCGTAGCCCAATCTGGCGTGGCGGCGGTACCACTTTCGCAGCTCGTCCACAGGATCACTCTCAGAAGCTCAACAAGAAGATGTACCGCGCAGCACTGCGCTCCATCCTTGCTGAACTCGTGCGTACTGATCGTCTGGTCGTGGTTCAGGACTTCGCTGTTGAAGCGCCAAAAACCAAAGATCTGCTGAACAAACTGAATGGCATGGGTCTGACTGATGTCCTGATCGTGTCCGAAGTTGTTGATCAGAACCTGTACCTGGCTGCTCGCAACCTGCCACACGTTGATGTGCGTGACGTGCAAGGTTCCGATCCAGTTAGTCTGATCGCATACGACAAGGTGTTGATCACCGTGTCGGCCGTGAAGAAATTCGAGGAGCTGCTGGGATGAACCAGGAACGCGTATTTAAAGTTCTGCTTGGCCCGCACGTTTCCGAGAAGGCTACGGTTCTGGCAGACAAGAAAGGCCAGTTCGTTTTCAAGGTTGCTACAGACGCAACCAAGCTGGAAATCAAGAAGGCCGTCGAAAGCCTGTTCAGCGTGAAAGTTGAGCGTGTTACTACCCTGAACGTTCTGGGTAAGAGCAAGCGCACCGCTCGCGGCGTGGGCAAGCGTAATGACTGGAAGAAGGCAGTAATCTCCCTTCAGCCAGGCCAAGATCTCGATTTCAGCAGCAGTGCTGAGTAAGGAAGGGGTGCATCATGGCAATCGTTAAATGCAAACCGACTTCCCCTGGCCGCCGTCATGTGGTCAAGGTGGTCAACAAGGAGCTGCACAAAGGCGCTCCTCACGCACCGCTGCTCGAGAAAAAATCGAAGTCTGGTGGTCGTAACAACAATGGCCGCATTACCACGCGTCACATCGGTGGTGGTCATAAGCAGCATTACCGTATGGTCGACTTCCGTCGCAACGACAAAGATGGCATTCCAGCCACTGTTGAGCGTATCGAATACGATCCAAACCGTACTGCTCACATTGCTCTTATGCTGTACGCAGACGGCGAACGCCGTTACATCATCGCCCCTAAAGGCGTGAGCGCTGGTGACCAGCTGATCTCGGGTGCTTTGGCCCCGATCAAGCCAGGTAACTCGCTGCAACTGCGCAGCATTCCAGTAGGTAGCACCGTACACGGCATCGAATTGAAGCCAGGTAAAGGCGCGCAAATCGCTCGTTCCGCTGGTGCTTCGGCTCAGCTGGTAGCTCGCGAAGGTGTCTACGTGACCCTGCGTCTGCGTTCTGGTGAAATGCGTAAAGTATTGGCTGAATGCCGTGCAACGCTGGGCGAAGTCTCGAACTCCGAGCACAGCCTGCGTTCGCTGGGTAAAGCTGGTGCCAAACGCTGGCGTGGCGTTCGCCCAACCGTTCGTGGTGTTGCCATGAACCCGGTTGACCACCCACATGGTGGTGGTGAAGGTCGTACCTCTGGTGGTCGTCATCCGGTATCGCCATGGGGCTTCCCGACTAAGGGCGCGAAGACTCGTGGTAATAAGCGTACCGACAAAATGATCGTCCGTCGTCGCAAGTAAATAGAGGGATACGACAGTGCCACGTTCTCTGAAAAAAGGTCCTTTTATTGATCTTCACCTACTGAAGAAGATCGAAGTGGCGGCGGAAAAGAACGATCGCAAACCGGTGAAAACCTGGTCGCGTCGTTCGATGATCCTGCCACAAATGGTCGGTCTGACCATCGCTGTGCATAACGGTCGTCTGCATGTTCCAGTTCTCGTGAACGAAGACATGGTTGGCCATAAACTAGGCGAGTTTGCCGGTACCCGCACTTATCGTGGGCACGTGGCTGACAAGAAAGCCAAGCGTTAAGGGGTAAGGAACGATGGAAGTAGCCGCTAAGTTGTCGGGCGCTCGAATCTCCGCCCAGAAAGCCCGCTTGGTCGCCGACCAGATCCGCGGGAAGAAGGTGGGCGAAGCGCTCAACCTGTTGGCTTTCAGCAACAAGAAAGCCGCCGAGATCATCAAAAAAGTGCTGGAGTCGGCCGTAGCCAACGCCGAGCATAACGAAGGCGCTGACGTTGACGACCTGAAAGTCGCCACCGTTTTCGTCAACGAAGGGCGTTCGCTGAAGCGCATCATGCCGCGTGCCAAAGGCCGCGCTGATCGCATCGTCAAGCGGTCTTGCCATATCACTGTCAAGGTTGCTGACAAGTAACGGAGTCGAAGAGATGGGTCAGAAAGTACATCCCATTGGCATTCGCCTGGGAATCGTCAAGGAGCACACCTCCGTCTGGTACGCAGACGGCCGGACTTATGCGGACTACTTGTTCGCTGATCTGAAGGTGCGTGAATACCTCCAAGACAAACTAAAAAGCGCGTCCGTAAGCCGTATCGATATCCATCGTCCGGCCCAAACTGCACGCATCACCATCCACACCGCTCGTCCAGGTATCGTTATCGGGAAGAAAGGTGAAGATGTTGAGAAGCTGCGTCAGGACCTGACCAAGCAAATGGGTGTGCCTGTGCACATCAATATCGAAGAGATCCGCAAGCCGGAGCTCGACGGTATGCTGGTTGCGCAGAGCGTAGCTCAGCAGCTGGAGCGTCGTGTAATGTTCCGTCGCGCGATGAAACGCGCTGTACAGAACGCTATGCGCATTGGTGCCAAAGGCATCAAAATCCAAGTGAGCGGTCGTCTCGGCGGTGCTGAAATCGCACGTACTGAATGGTATCGCGAAGGTCGTGTGCCATTGCACACCCTGCGTGCCGACATCGACTATGCCAACTACGAAGCTCACACCACCTACGGTGTGATCGGTGTAAAGGTTTGGATCTTCAAAGGCGAAGTAATCGGTGGTCGCCAAGAAGAGCTGAAGCCACAAGCACCAGCGCCTCGTAAAAAAGCTGCTAAGTAAGGGGTACGCAAAATGTTACAACCTAAGCGTACGAAGTTCCGCAAGCAAATGACTGGCCACAACCGTGGCTTGGCACTGCGCGGTAGCAAAGTCAGCTTCGGCGAGTATGCGCTGAAGTCTGTTGCTCGTGGTCGTCTCACCGCTCGTCAGATCGAATCAGCGCGTCGTGCACTGACCCGTCACGTTAAACGTGGCGGCAAGATCTGGATCCGTGTATTCCCGGACAAGCCTATTTCCAAAAAGCCTCTCGAAGTTCGGATGGGTAAAGGTAAGGGTAACGTGGAATACTGGGTTGCCCAGATTCAGCCAGGCAAAGTCCTGTATGAAATCGAGGGTGTTTCTGAAGAGCTGGCGCGTGAGGCTTTCGCCCTGGCTGCTGCAAAGCTGCCGCTCGCCACCTCCTTTGTTAAACGGACGGTGATGTGATGAAAGCGAATGAACTTCGTGAAAAATCCGCACAGCAGCTGAACGAGCAACTGCTCGGCTTGCTGCGCGACCAGTTCAATCTGCGCATGCAGAAAGCAACTGGCCAGTTGGGGCAGTCGCATCTGCTCTCGCAAGTTAAGCGTGACATCGCTCGCGTGAAGACTGTGCTCAAACAGCAGGCAGGTAAGTAATCATGGCTGAAGCCGAAAAAACTGTCCGTACGCTGACTGGCCGTGTTGTCAGCGACAAGATGGACAAGACCATCACCGTTCTGATCGAACGTCGCGTTAAGCACCCGATCTACGGTAAATACGTTAAGCGTTCGACTAAGCTGCACGCGCACGACGAAACCAATCAGTGCCACATCGGCGACAAAGTCACTATTCGTGAAACTCGTCCGCTGGCCAAGACTAAGTCTTGGGCTCTGGTTGATGTTCTCGAACGCGCTGTGGAAGTCTAAGGACTAGGGGTCGGAGAAATTATATGATTCAGACTCAATCCATGCTCGATGTGGCCGATAACAGCGGCGCACGCCGTGTTATGTGCATCAAGGTGCTGGGTGGCTCCCATCGTCGTTACGCTGGTATCGGTGACATCATCAAAGTTACCGTTAAGGAAGCAATTCCTCGCGGTAAAGTGAAAAAAGGCCAAGTGATGACTGCAGTAGTAGTCCGCACTCGTCACGGCGTACGTCGTGCTGATGGCTCCATTATCCGCTTTGATGGCAATGCTGCTGTTCTTCTGAACAACAAGCAAGAGCCGATCGGCACCCGTATCTTTGGGCCAGTGACCCGTGAACTTCGCAACGAGAAGTTCATGAAGATCGTCTCGCTCGCCCCAGAAGTGCTGTAAGGAGATCCGACATGCAAAAGATTCGTCGTGACGACGAGATCATCGTGATCGCCGGCAAAGACAAAGGTAAGCGCGGTAAGGTGCTTAAGGTTCTCGCTAACAACCGTCTGGTTGTTGGTGGTCTGAACCTGGTTAAGCGTCATACCAAGCCTAACCCGATGTCGGGCGTGCAAGGCGGTATCGTCGAGAAAGAAGCTCCACTGGACGCTTCTAACGTGGCCATTTTCAACGGCGAAACCAACAAGGCTGACCGCGTTGGTTTCAAAGTAGAAGAAGGCAAAAAAATTCGTGTCTTCAAGTCGACCCAAAAAGCGGTTGATGCTTGAACACTGCTAGGTAGATGAGACCATGGCACGACTAAAAGAGATTTACCGGAAGGAAATCGCTCCGAAACTTAAGGAAGAACTTAAGCTTTCGAACGTGATGGAAGTTCCGCGCGTTACCAAAATCACCCTGAACATGGGCTTGGGCGAAGCGATCGGCGACAAAAAAGTCATCGAGCACGCAGTAGCTGATTTGGAAAAAATCACCGGTCAAAAAGTTGTTGTGACCTACGCTCGCAAATCCATCGCTGGCTTTAAAGTCCGTGAAGGTTGGCCGATCGGCGTCAAAGTAACTCTGCGCCGTGAGCGTATGTACGAATTCCTGGATCGTCTGCTGTCGATCTCCCTGCCTCGGGTTCGCGACTTCCGCGGCCTGAATGCCAAGTCCTTCGATGGTCGTGGCAACTACAGCATGGGCGTTAAAGAGCAGATCATTTTCCCGGAAATCGACTACGACAAAATCGATGCTCTTCGCGGTCTGGACATCACCCTGACCACTACTGCTCGGACGGATGACGAAGGTCGCGCATTGCTGCGTGCTTTCAAATTCCCGTTCCGCAACTGATTGGAGTAGGACCATGGCCAAGATGAGCATGAAAAACCGCGAGCTGAAGCGTCAGCTCACGGTTGCCAAGTTCGCCAAGAAGCGTGCTGAGCTGAAAGCTATCATCGTTGATCTGAACGCAAGTCCAGAAGCACGTTGGGAAGCTCAAATCGCTCTGCAGAAGCAGCCGCGTGACGCAAGCGCTTCGCGCATGCGTAACCGCTGCCGCCTGACTGGTCGTCCGCACGGTGTTTACCGCAAGTTCGGCCTGGGCCGTAACAAATTGCGTGAAGCAGCAATGCGCGGTGACGTACCAGGTCTGGTTAAAGCTAGCTGGTAAGGCGTACCGACAAAGTTATCGCTGTCGGGGTTGCAAGATCCTGACAGCCGGTGACCTTGTACATGAATCAAGCCCCTATTGGGGCTTGATTCATTTCTGGCGTATGTCTAGAATGACCGGCTCGCCAGAGCCTGTGTTTTTTGAGCACAGAGTCACTCGGTGACAGTTGTAGCCGCAAGGCTAATTCTTTTTGTATCAGGAGCGTCTAGCCCATGAGTATGCAGGACCCGTTAGCGGACATGCTAACTCGAATCCGTAATGCCCAGATGGCTGAAAAGTCTGTCGTAAGCATGCCATCTTCCACGTTGAAGGTAGCTGTAGCCAAAGTTCTGAAGGACGAAGGTTACATCGCGGATTTTCAGATCAGCAGCGAAATCAAACCACTGCTGTCTATCGAGCTGAAGTACTTCGAAGGCCGTCCGGTTATCGAAGAAGTTAAGCGCGTTAGCCGTCCAGGTCTGCGTCAGTACAAGTCCTCCGATGATCTGCCAAAAGTTCGTGGCGGTCTCGGTGTGTCTATCGTCTCCACCAACAAAGGTGTGATGACGGATCGTGCTGCGCGCGCTGCCGGTGTCGGCGGCGAAGTTCTTTGCACTGTGTTCTAAGGGGGGATAAGCATGTCACGCGTCGCTAAGAACCCCGTTAAGCTGCCAGCTGGTGTCGAAGTTAAATTCGCCGGCCAACAGCTTTCGGTGAAGGGTGCTAAAGGCACTCTAGAACTGAACATCCATTCGTCGGTTGAAATCGTTGAAGAAGCTGGTGAGCTGCGTTTCGCTGCTCGCAATGGCGATCAACAAACTCGCGCAATGGCTGGTACCACTCGTGCGTTGGTAAACAACATGGTCCAAGGCGTAAGCCAAGGCTTCGAGCGCAAGCTCCAGCTGGTCGGTGTTGGTTACAAAGCGCAAGCAAAAGGCACAGTGCTGAACCTGGCTCTTGGCTTCTCGCACCCAGTGGATTACGAACTGCCGGAAGGCATCACCGCTGAGACTCCTAGCCAGACCGATATCCTGATCAAGGGCATCGACAAGCAGCTGGTAGGTCAAGTGGCCGCTGAGATCCGCGACTTCCGTCCACCAGAGCCTTACAAAGGTAAAGGTGTGCGTTACGCGGACGAAGTCGTCCGCCGTAAAGAAGCCAAGAAGAAGTAGGGCCTAGCAAATGACCGACAAAAAAGTTACTCGACTGCGTCGCGCTCGCAAAGCACGTCTGAAAATGCACGAATTAGAAGTCGTGCGTCTCTGCGTGTTCCGCTCTTCGCAGCACATCTATGCCCAGGTCATCTCGGCCGACGGCAGCAAAGTCCTGGCAAGCGCCTCGACTTTGGACAAAGAACTGCGTGATGCTGCCACTGGCAACATCGACGCGGCCACAAAGGTTGGCCAGCTGGTCGCTACGCGTGCAAAAGCCGCTGGCGTCTCGCAGGTGGCTTTCGACCGCTCTGGCTTCAAGTACCACGGCCGCGTGAAAGCGCTGGCTGAGGCTGCTCGTGAAGCTGGGCTGGAGTTCTAAGTTATGTCAAATAACGACCAAAAGCGCGACGAAGGCTACATTGAGAAGCTGGTTCAAGTTAACCGCGTAGCCAAAACCGTCAAAGGCGGCCGTATCTTCACTTTCACCGCGTTGACCGTGGTTGGTGATGGTAAAGGGCGCGTTGGCTTCGGCCGTGGCAAGTCACGTGAAGTGCCTGCTGCGATCCAGAAGGCAATGGAAGCTGCTCGCCGCAACATGATTCAAGTTGACCTGAACGGCACAACTCTGCAGTACGCAATGAAGTCCGCTCACGGCGCTTCGAAGGTGTACATGCAGCCTGCTTCTGAAGGTACCGGTATCATCGCTGGCGGCGCTATGCGTGCTGTCCTCGAAGTTGCTGGCGTTCAGAACGTTCTGGCTAAGTGCTACGGCTCGACTAACCCGGTAAACGTGGTTCACGCCACTTTCAAAGGTTTGAAAGCTATGCAATCTCCTGAGTCCATCGCTGCTAAGCGTGGCAAAAGCGTCAAGGAGATCTTCTGATCATGGCTACCGTAAAAGTAACGCTGATCAAAAGCATGACCGGCCGTATCCCTAACCACAAACTGTGCGTTAAGGGTTTGGGTCTGCGTCGCATCGGTCACACTGTAGAAGTACTTGATACTCCCGAGAATCGCGGGATGATCAACAAGGCTTACTACATGCTGCGTGTCGAGGGTTAATCGATGAAACTCAATGATCTGAGTCCAGCGCCGGGTTCCCGTCGCGAAAAGCATCGTCCGGGCCGTGGTATCGGTAGTGGTTTGGGTAAGACTGGTGGCCGTGGTCACAAAGGTCAAACTTCCCGCTCCGGTGGCACAATTGCTCCAGGCTTTGAAGGCGGTCAACAGCCGCTGCATCGTCGTCTGCCTAAGTTCGGTTTCGTTTCCCTGAAAGCTATGGATCGCGCAGAAGTGCGTCTGTCCGAGCTGGCTAAAGTGGAAGGCGACATTGTTACTCTGCAGACCCTGAAAGATGCCAACGTGATCAACGTCAACGTACTGCGTGTGAAAATCATGCTGTCCGGTGAAGTTACTCGCGCTGTCACAATCGGCAAGGGAATCGGCGCCACCAAAGGTGCGCGTTCGGCTATCGAAGCAGCTGGCGGCAAGTTCGAGGAATAAATGGCTAAGCAAGGTGCTCTCTCAGCGCTCAGCAAAGGCGGGTTATCCGAGCTCTGGGCTCGTCTGCGTTTTCTATTCCTGGCGATTATCGTCTACCGGATAGGCGCACACATTCCAGTTCCAGGCATTAACCCCGACCGTCTGGCGGACCTGTTTCGACAGAATGAGGGGACCATACTTAGCTTGTTCAACATGTTTTCCGGCGGTGCGCTGGAGCGGATGAGTATTTTTGCGCTGGGGATCATGCCGTACATTTCGGCATCGATCATCATGCAGCTTATGTCCGCTGTCAGCCCGCAACTGGAGCAGTTGAAGAAGGAAGGTGAAGCTGGTCGTCGCAAGATAAGCCAGTACACCCGCTACCTCACTGTCGCTCTTGCTCTCGTCCAGGCCATTGGCATGTCCATTGGTCTGGCGGGGCAGGGCGTAGCGTTCACTGGTGACCTAGGCTTCCATTTCGTTGCAGTAACCACGTTTGTGGCGGGTGCAATGTTCATGATGTGGCTGGGTGAGCAGATTACTGAGCGTGGTGTTGGCAACGGTATCTCGATGTTGATTTTTTCGGGTATCGTCGCCGGTCTTCCGAGAGCAATTGGGCAGTCTTTTGAGTCTGCGCGTCAGGGCGATATCAACATCTTCGCCTTGGTTGCTATCGGTTTGCTGGCAGTAGCGATTATCGGTTTCGTGGTGTTCATTGAGCGTGGTCAGCGTCGTATTGCTGTTCACTACGCCAAGCGTCAGCAAGGCCGCAAGGTGTTTGCTGCGCAGACTAGCCACCTACCGCTGAAAGTGAATATGGCCGGTGTTATTCCGGCTATTTTTGCGAGCAGCATTTTGCTGTTCCCGGCTTCGCTGGGTGCCTGGTTCGGTCAGTCTGAAGGTATGGGCTGGTTGCAGGACATCTCGCAGTCGATCGCTCCTGGTCAGCCGTTGAATATTCTGCTGTTTAGTGCAGGGATTATTTTCTTCTGCTTCTTCTATACGGCGTTGATGTTCAATCCGAAAGACGTAGCGGAAAACCTGAAGAAGTCCGGTGCCTTTATTCCGGGTATCCGTCCAGGTGAGCAGTCGGCACGCTATATTGATGGCGTTTTGACTCGTTTGACTCTGTTCGGTGCTCTTTATATGACGGCCGTATGTCTGCTGCCCCAGTTCCTGGTGGTTGCGGCAAACGTTCCGTTCTACCTTGGCGGGACCTCGTTGCTGATCGTGGTCGTGGTTGTTATGGACTTTATGTCGCAAGTACAATCGCACCTCGTTTCGCACCAGTACGAATCCCTGATGAAGAAAGCCAACCTGAAGGGCTACGGCAGCGGCATGCTGCGCTGAAGTTCCCATAAGGTTAGAGGAGTTGGTGATGAAAGTTCGTGCATCGGTGAAAAAGCTGTGCCGTAACTGCAAGATTATTCGCCGCGAAGGTGTTGTTCGGGTAATTTGCAGCGCGGAACCACGTCACAAACAGCGCCAAGGCTGAGTGTGATCTGTTTGAAGCCCAGCAGCTAGTGCGCTGCTGGGTTGATTATTTGTTATTACAGCGATATTATCTCGCGCCCTATTTCTTGGCTTCCGGGGCGTAGGTAGCTGTCAATTGGAGTCCCACTGAATGGCCCGTATTGCAGGCGTTAACATTCCAGATAACAAGCACACTGTTATCTCGCTGACCTACATCTTTGGTGTTGGTCGCACTACTGCACAGAAAATCTGTGTGGATGCTGGTGTAAACCCAGCCGCTAAGATCAAGGATCTGAGCGACGAGCAGATTGAGTTGCTGCGTGGCGAAGTGGCAAAGTTCACCACTGAAGGTGACCTGCGTCGTGAAGTCAACATGAAAATCAAACGCTTGATGGACTTGGGCTGCTACCGCGGTCTGCGCCATCGTCGTGGTCTTCCAGTGCGCGGTCAGCGTACCAAGACCAACGCGCGTACTCGCAAAGGTCCGCGTAAGCCGATCCGCAAGTAATCGCACCAGCGAATCGACAGGAATTTAGTCATGGCAAAACCTGCTGCTCGTCCTCGTAAAAAAGTAAAAAAGACAGTGGTTGATGGCATCGCCCACATCCACGCGTCTTTCAACAACACAATCGTGACCATCACCGACCGTCAGGGTAACGCGCTTTCTTGGGCTACCTCCGGTGGTTCGGGTTTCCGCGGTTCTCGCAAGTCCACCCCGTTCGCTGCTCAAGTAGCTGCTGAACGTGCTGGTCAAGCTGCGCTGGAATATGGCCTGAAAAACCTTGACGTTAACGTTAAGGGCCCAGGTCCAGGTCGTGAGTCCGCTGTCCGTGCTTTGAACGGCTGTGGCTATAAGATCGCCAGCATCACCGACGTGACGCCAATCCCGCACAACGGGTGCCGTCCGCCGAAGAAGCGCCGCGTGTAATCCAGGAGACTGTAAAGAATGGCTCGTTACATTGGTCCAAAATGCAAACTGGCACGTCGTGAAGGCACTGATCTCTTCCTGAAGAGTGGTGTGCGCGCTATCGAATCGAAGTGCAATATTGAAGCTGCTCCAGGCATCCACGGCCAACGCCGCGGTCGCCAATCCGACTACGGCACCCAACTGCGTGAAAAGCAGAAGGTCCGTCGTATCTACGGCGTTCTCGAGCGTCAATTCAGCGGCTACTACAAACAAGCTGCTGGCAAGAAAGGCGCAACTGGCGAAAACCTGTTGCAACTGCTCGAATGCCGTCTGGATAACGTCGTATACCGTATGGGCTTTGGTTCTACTCGTGCCGAATCCCGTCAGTTGGTATCGCACAAGTCGATCAGCGTAAACGGTCAAACCGTTAACGTTCCGTCCTACCAGGTTCGTGCTGGTGACGTGGTCGCTATCCGCGAGAAAGCAAAGAACCAGCTTCGCATTGTCCAAGCTCTCGATCTGTGTGCCCAACGTGGCCGCGTAGAATGGGTAGAAGTAGACACTGAGAAGAAGTCGGGCGTTTTCAAGAACGTTCCAGCTCGCAGTGATCTGTCCGCCGACATCAACGAAAGCCTGATTGTCGAGCTCTACTCCAAGTAAGGGCTAGAAAATAGGTGCATCCATGCAGATTTCGGTAAATGAGTTCCTGACACCCCGCCACATTGATGTGCAGGTTGTCAGTCCAACCCGCGCTAAAATCACTCTCGAGCCTCTCGAGCGTGGTTTTGGCCACACCCTGGGCAACGCGCTGCGCCGCATCCTGTTGTCCTCAATGCCAGGCTGTGCAGTAGTCGAGGCCGAGATTGATGGTGTGCTCCACGAGTACAGCGCCATCGAAGGTGTACAGGAAGACGTAATTGAAATCCTGTTGAACCTTAAAGGTCTGGCTATCAAGCTGCACGGCCGTGACGAAGTTACGCTGACCTTGTCGAAGAAGGGTTCGGGGGTGGTTACCGCTGCCGATATTCAGCTGGATCATGATGTCGAGATCGTTAATCCCGATCACGTAATCGCCAACCTGGCGTCTAACGGCGCCTTGAACATGAAGCTCACCGTAGCTCGTGGTCGTGGTTATGAACCAGCCGACTCGCGTCAGAGCGATGAAGACGAAAGCCGCAGCATCGGTCGCTTGCAGCTCGACTCTTCGTTCAGCCCGGTTCGCCGTATCGCATACGTGGTGGAAAACGCCCGTGTCGAGCAGCGTACTAACCTGGACAAGTTGGTAATTGATCTGGAGACCAACGGTACACTGGATCCTGAAGAGGCTATCCGTCGTGCTGCAACCATCCTGCAACAGCAGTTGGCTGCATTCGTCGACCTCAAAGGTGACAGCGAGCCAGTGGTTATCGAACAGGAAGACGAGATCGATCCGATCCTGCTTCGTCCGGTTGACGATCTGGAACTGACCGTGCGTTCGGCCAACTGCCTTAAGGCGGAGAACATTTACTACATTGGTGACCTGATTCAGCGCACCGAAGTAGAACTGTTGAAGACTCCGAACCTGGGCAAGAAATCCTTGACTGAAATCAAGGACGTTCTGGCCTCCCGTGGTCTGTCCCTCGGCATGCGCCTCGACAACTGGCCGCCTGCAAGTCTTAAGAAGGACGACAAGGCGACTGCCTGATCGTCGTAATCACCGAACGTTGTGTTTGGTAAGGAATGAACCATGCGTCATCGTAAAAGTGGTCGTCACCTGAGCCGCACTAGCTCGCACCGCAAGGCTATGTTTCAAAACATGGCAGTGTCGCTGTTCGAGCACGAGCTGATCAAAACGACTCTGCCGAAAGCCAAAGAACTGCGTCGCGTTGCTGAGCCGCTGATTACTCTGGCCAAGATTGATTCTGTTGCTAACCGCCGTCTGGCTTTCGACCGTACTCGTTCGAAAGCTATGGTTGGTAAGCTGTTCAACGATCTGGGCAAGCGTTATGCAACTCGTGAGGGTGGCTACCTGCGCATCCTCAAGTGCGGTTTCCGCGCTGGCGACAACGCGCCTATGGCGTACGTCGAGTTGGTTGATCGTCCAGTTGGCGGTGAAGCTGTATCCGCTGAGTAAGACGTCAGTCTCTACAAAGAACCGGGCCTAGTGCCCGGTTTTTTGTGTCCGTTCGATAATAAAAAGCTATTGAGTTCGACAATTTAATGCATTTGCCCACACAGGTATCGTGGTCAATACTCTTCCTCAGCCGATTAGCCGGCAGCATCAAGACTGACTGAGGAAGGATTAGCATGAGCCAGACCAAAACCCTGACGACCGCCAGCGGCGCCCCTGTTGCTGACAACCAGAACTCTCGTTCGGCTGGGCCTCGAGGCCCGTTGTTGCTCGATGACTTTCACCTGATCGAAAAGCTCGCGCACTTCAACCGCGAAAATATTCCAGAGCGTCGTGTGCACGCCAAAGGTTCGGCTGCCCATGGCACGTTCACACTGACCCGTGACATCAGCCAATACAGCAGCGCCAAGCTGTTTGACACCGTTGGCAAGCAAACCCCGACCTTTTTGCGCTTCTCAACCGTGGGCGGTGAGCGTGGCTCTGCGGACACCGAGCGCGACCCGCGTGGTTTCGCCCTCAAGTTCTACACCGAAGAAGGCAACTGGGACATCGTGGGTAACAACACCCCGGTTTTCTTTATTCGTGATCCGCTGAAATTCCCTGACTTTATCCACACCCAAAAACGCTTGCCGCAAAGCAACCTGAAAAGTGCACATATGAAGTGGGACTTCTGGTCGCATTCACCAGAATCGCTGCACCAGGTCACCATCCTGTTCTCGGATCGCGGCATTCCTGATGGCTATCGCCATATGCACGGTTTCGGTAGTCACACCTACAGCCTGATCAATGCGGCTGGTGAACGTCATTGGGTCAAGTGGCATTACAAAACCAAGCAAGGCATCAAGAACTTGCCGCCAGAAGAAGCCGCACGTCTGGCAGGTACTGACCCGGACTACGCCCAGCGCGACCTGTTCGAAGCCATCGAGCGCGGTGACTATCCGAAATGGCGTGTGTGCATCCAGATCATGACCGAGGCCCAGGCTGCGACGCATCGCGACAACCCGTTCGACGTCACCAAAACCTGGTCGCAAAAAGAGTTCCCGCTGATCGAGATCGGCGAACTTGAGCTCAACCGCAACCCGCTCAACTACTTTGCAGAAGTTGAACAGGCTGCGTTTGGCCCAAGCAACATGATCCCGGGTGTCGGTCTGTCCCCTGATCGCATGCTCCAAGGCCGTGTATTCGCTTACGCGGATGCGCACCGTTATCGTGTCGGCACCAACCACCAGCACCTGCCCATCAACGCCCCGCGTGTGCCTGCGCACAACTATCAGCGCGACGGTTCGATGGCCTATGGCAACAACGGTGGGGCTGCGCCTAACTACGAACCCAACAGCTACGCTGACGCGCCCAAGCAGGCCCCGCAGTACGCTGAGCCACCCCTGGCGCTCAGTGGCGCAGCAGACCGCTACGACCACCGTGAGGACACCGACTACTACAGCTACGCCGGTGCTCTGTTCCGCTTGATGAATGATGACCAGAAAACCCTGCTCATCAACAACATCGCCGGTGCGATGGAAGGTGTGACTGACGACGTTGTTCAGCGTCAGTTGCAGCACTTCCTCAAAGCAGACCCGGCCTACGGTCAAGGCGTTGCCAAGGCCTTGGGTGTAACGGTGAAGTAAGTCTAAGTGAGAAGCAGAACCGCCCTCAAATGGGCGGTTTTTGCGTTATTTAGGCGTATTTTCTGTGCAAATTAGCGTATTTATTGCGATTGAGCCGTGACCTCTCAGTCAGCTTGGTTCAAACTACAGCCTTTCAAGCAGGGAGATGTGGGGCGATGCTAGGGCACCCGGACGTAATCGATTACCTCAACACGTTGTTAACCGGCGAGCTGGCTGCACGTGACCAATATTTTGTCCATTCCCGTATGTACGAGGACTGGGGCTTCACCAAGTTGTACGAGCGTATCAACCACGAAATGGAAGAAGAGGCACAACACGCTGATGCGTTGATGCGCCGGATTCTCATGCTCGAGGGTACGCCACGCATGCGCCCGGATGATCTGGACGTCGGCACCACCGTGCCAGAGATGCTCGCCGCCGATTTGCGCCTGGAGTACAAAGTGCGTGCGGCACTGTGCAAAGGCATCGAGTTGTGTGAACTGCACAAAGACTACGTGAGCCGCGACATCCTGCGCATCCAATTGGCAGACACCGAAGAAGACCACACCTACTGGCTGGAAAAACAGCTGGGCCTGATCAAGTCCATCGGTTTACAGAACTACCTGCAATCGCAGTTCTGATCGGCAGTCTTCACGCCCAACAAAAAGCCCCTGTCATTTCGCAATGACAGGGGCTTTTTAATACCGCGATTTAAGCGCGGTCGCGGATCAGCAATGGCTTCAGGTAGAAACCGGTGTGAGACTGGGTCATCTCAGCCACTGCTTCCGGCGTGCCGGTCGCAATGATCTGTCCACCTTTCGAGCCGCCTTCCGGGCCGAGGTCCACCAGCCAGTCTGCGGTTTTGATCACATCCAGGTTGTGCTCAATCACTACCACCGTGTTGCCGTGGTCGCGCAGCCTGTGCAGCACTTCCAGCAATTGTTTAATGTCCGCAAAGTGCAGGCCGGTAGTTGGCTCATCGAGGATGTACAGCGTTTTGCCGGTGTCGCGCTTGGACAGCTCGCGAGACAACTTGACCCGCTGCGCCTCACCGCCTGATAGCGTCGTGGCGGACTGCCCGAGCTTGATGTACGACAAACCTACGTCCATCAGCGTTTGCAGCTTACGCGCCAGTGCAGGGACTGCATCGAAGAACTCACGCGCTTCTTCGATCGTCATCTCCAGCACTTCATGGATGCTCTTGCCCTTGTACTTGATCTCAAGGGTTTCGCGGTTATAACGCTTGCTCTTGCACACGTCGCACGGCACATAGATATCCGGCAGAAAGTGCATTTCTACCTTGATCAGGCCATCGCCCTGACACGCCTCGCAGCGCCCACCCTTCACGTTGAACGAGAAACGCCCTGGGCCATAACCCCGCGAACGGGACTCAGGCACGCCCGAAAACAGTTCGCGGATCGGCGTAAACAACCCGGTATAGGTTGCCGGGTTGGAACGCGGCGTCCGGCCAATCGGGCTTTGATCAATGTCGACGACTTTATCCAGGTGCTCCAGCCCCTTGATGCTGTCATGGGCGGCAGCTTCCAGGGTGGTTGCGCCATTGAGTGCGGTGGCACTCAGCGGATACAGCGTGTTGTTGATCAGTGTCGATTTGCCCGAACCCGAAACACCGGTCACGCAGGTCAGAAGACCAATCGGGATCTCAAGGTCGACGTTGCGCAAGTTGTTGCCGCGGGCGCCCTTGAGCGACAGTGTCAGCTTTTTGTTGCGCGGTGTGCGTTTGGCAGGGACTTCTATTTTCACCCGGCCAGACAAGTACTTGCCGGTGAGCGAGTCAGGGTGCGCCATCACTTCGGCAGGCGTCCCCTCAGCCACGATATGCCCGCCATGCACCCCGGCACCCGGCCCGATGTCCACCACGTAATCCGCCAGACGAATCGCGTCTTCGTCGTGCTCCACTACAATCACCGTGTTGCCGATATCGCGCAGGTGCTTGAGCGTGCCCAGCAAACGGTCGTTATCGCGCTGGTGCAAACCAATCGAGGGTTCGTCGAGGATGTACAGAACGCCCACCAAACCGGCGCCAATCTGGCTGGCCAGACGAATCCGCTGCGCCTCGCCGCCCGACAGCGTGTCGGCACTGCGGTCCAGCGACAGGTAGTCGAGGCCCACATTCACCAAAAACTGCAGGCGCTCGCGGATTTCTTTAAGGATCTTGTTCGCGATTTCACCACGCCGCCCGGTCAGACTCAGGCTAGTGAAATACTCAGTCGCATCACCAATCGGCATATTGGTCACGGCCGGCAGGTTTTTCTCACCCACCCATACATGACGGGCCTCGCGGCGCAGGCGGGTGCCACGGCAATCCGGGCAAGACTGCGTGCTGAGGAACTTGGCCAGCTCTTCACGCACCGTAGCGGACTCGGTTTCCCGATAGCGACGCTCAAGGTTCGGCACAATCCCTTCAAACGGGTGCGAGCGCTTCACGATGTCGCCGCGATCATTCAGATAGCGGAAATCCACGTTCTGAGAGCCACTGCCGTACAGAATGACTTTCTGCTTGTCGGCAGGCAGTTCATTGAACGGCACTTCAAGGCTGAAATCGTAATGCTTGGCCAGCGCCCCGAGCATCTGGAAGTAATAGACGTTACGCCGGTCCCAGCCGCGGATGGCACCCTCGGCCAGGGTCAACTCACCGTTCACCAGGCGCTTGATATCAAAGAACTGCTTCACCCCCAGGCCGTCGCAGGTCGGGCACGCGCCAGCCGGGTTGTTAAAGGAAAACAGCTTGGGTTCAAGCTCGCTGATGGCGTGGCCACAAATCGGGCAGGCGAAGCGCGCAGAGAAGATGATCTCTTCACCCGGCTCATCGTCCATCGGCGCGACCAGCGCAATACCGTCGGCCAGCTTCAGGGCCGTTTCAAACGACTCCGCCAAGCGCTGCTGCAGGTCAGCACGCACTTTAAAGCGGTCAACCACCACATCAATGGTGTGCTTCTTCTGCTTGTCGAGTTTAGGCAGTTCATCCAGCTCACAGAGCTTGCCGTCCACACGGGCCCGCACAAAGCCCTGCGCACGCAACTCCTCAAATACCGACAGGTGCTCACCCTTGCGCTCGCGGATCACCGGCGCCAGCAGCATCAACTTGCTGCCTTCGGGCTGAGCCAACACCAGGTCAACCATCTGGCTGACCGTCTGAGCTTCCAGAGGGATATCGTGATCCGGGCAACGCGGGATACCGACGCGGGCGTACAGCAGGCGCAGGTAATCGTAAATCTCGGTGATCGTACCGACCGTAGAACGCGGGTTGTGCGAGGTCGACTTCTGCTCGATCGAAATCGCCGGTGACAACCCTTCGATGGTATCGACGTCGGGCTTTTCCATCATCGACAAGAACTGGCGGGCATAAGCCGACAAAGATTCGACGTAACGTCGTTGGCCTTCGGCATACAACGTGTCAAACGCCAGGGATGATTTGCCGGAGCCAGACAGTCCGGTGATGACGATCAGTTTGTCCCTTGGCAGGGTCAGGTCGATGTTCTTCAGGTTGTGGGTTCGTGCCCCACGTATCAGGATCTTGTCCACTGCGGCCTCGCTTGGCGGGCATAACGTAAACGACTGAGTATACGTATCTGCGGGAAAACTGTGCAGGTCCTTGATGGCTGCATGTCATCAGCGGCTGCTGACGTTGGGTGTGTGTTCTGTCAGGCGTTTCTTAACTTTTACGTGACAAAGCGTCGCGGCCCGCTCCTGTGTGTGCTGTTACTCGATGGGACTGATAGAATCGCCGCCGGTTCACATGAGGTTTTTCCATGCACGATCCCCAAAGCGAACGCATGAGTGGCAGCGAGACCCGCGCAGCCAGCGGTCTGGCACTTGTGTTTGCGTTCCGTATGCTTGGCATGTTTATGGTGTTGCCGGTTCTGGCGACCTATGGCATGGACCTGGCAGGCGCTACACCTGCACTGATTGGATTGGCGATAGGCGCTTACGGCCTGACTCAGGCTCTCTTTCAGATCCCTTTCGGGATTATTTCTGACCGCATTGGCCGACGCCCGGTCATCTACCTCGGGTTGATCGTGTTTGCCCTGGGCAGTGTACTGGCGGCTCAATCGGACTCCATTTGGGGCGTGATTGCAGGGCGCGTCCTGCAAGGCGCTGGCGCCATTTCGGCGGCCGTGATGGCGCTGCTCTCCGACCTCACCCGCGAACAGCACCGCACCAAGGCCATGGCCATGATCGGCATGACCATCGGCTTGTCCTTTGCCGTGGCCATGGTCGTCGGGCCGCTGCTGACCCGCGCCTTCGGCCTGTCCGGGTTGTTCCTGGCCACGGGGGCGATGGCGCTGCTGGGCATCGTGATCATCCGGTTTATGGTGCCGCGTTCTACCGACACCTTGCAGCACCGCGAATCCGGTGTGGCCAAGCAGGCCTTGTTGCCCACCTTGCGCCATCCCGACCTGCTGCGCCTGGATTTGGGCATCTTTGTGTTACACGCCATGTTGATGTCCAGCTTCATTGCCTTGCCGCTGGCGCTGGTCGAAAAAGCCGGCCTGCCCAAGGAGCAGCACTGGTGGGTGTACCTTACCGCGCTGCTGATTTCTTTCTTCGCCATGATCCCGTTCATCATCTACGGCGAAAAGAAACGCAAAATGAAACGAGTTTTGCTCGGCGCCGTCAGTACGTTGATGCTGACTGAGCTATTCTTCTGGCAGTTCGGTGACAGTTTACGAACGTTGGTGATCGGCACGGTGGTGTTTTTCACTGCGTTTAACCTGCTGGAGGCGTCATTGCCTTCATTGATCAGCAAGGTGTCACCGGCGGGCGGGAAAGGGACGGCGATGGGGGTGTATTCCACCAGCCAATTCCTCGGTTCGGCACTGGGCGGCATACTCGGCGGCTGGTTTTTCCAGCATGGCGGTTTGTCGGCTGTGTTCCTGGGATGCGCAGCTCTGGCTGCACTCTGGCTAGTCTTTGCTGTTACCATGCGCGAACCACCCTACGTAACAAGCCTGCGCTTGCCGTTGTCACCTCAAGCGTTGCGCGAAGCAGGTCTGGCAGAGCGTTTAAAGGCCGTTAAGGGCGTTACAGATGCAGTGGTCGTGACTGAAGAGTCTGCGATTTATATCAAATTGGACACCGAACTATTGGATCGCGCGACACTTGAGCAGCTGGTTAACCCGGCGCCGGTGCGCGAAGCCTAGGAGAACGTTATGGCCCGTGGGGTTAACAAAGTTATATTGGTCGGCACATGCGGCCAGGATCCCGAAGTTCGCTACTTGCCTAACGGTAATGCCGTGACCAACCTGAGTCTGGCAACCAGCGAACAATGGACCGACAAACAAACCGGTCAGAAAGTTGAAAAGACTGAATGGCACCGTGTATCGATGTTCGGCAAAGTGGCCGAAATCGCTGGCGAATACCTGCGTAAGGGTTCGCAGGTGTACATCGAAGGCAAGCTGCAAACCCGCGAGTGGGAAAAAGACGGTATCAAGCGTTACACCACCGAAATCGTGGTCGACATGCAAGGCACCATGCAGCTGTTGGGTGGCCGTCCACAGGGCGACCAGCAAAACCAGGGCGGCGGTAACAACTACCAGCAATCCGCTCCGCGTCAGCAGGCACAACGCCCTGCGCCGCAGCAACAGCAACAACAGTCGCGTCCAGCGCCGCAACAGCAGGCTCCACAGCCAGCCGCTGACTTCGACAGCTTCGACGACGATATTCCGTTCTAAGAATTACCTGAAACCTAAATCTAAGGTTTCTTTCTGAAAGCCCCTGTACAGGGCAATGCTGTTCACATAAGCGAAAGCGAACCCTGTAGGAGCGAGCTTGTCTCGCGATCTTTTGATCTTTTAAAAGCTCGCGAGACAAGCTCGCTCCTACAGTTACTCGTACGCATCTCATAAGTGAACAGCATTACCTGTATAGGGGCTTTTTTTATGGTTTTGCGACGTGAAGCTTTTAACCTTGAAGTGCTTTGCCATCAGGAAAATGCTCCGACGTTGACTCAGGCAAGCACACATTCACCATTAACCGTCCGCCAGAGTTCTAGCGGATTGCCATCCTGTAGCGCTGCGGGCATCAAGGCCGCAGGCAGGTCCTGATAACACACCGGTCGCAGGAACCTGTCGATGGCGCTGGCGCCGACCGCGCTGGTGCGACTGTCCGAACTGGCCGGGAACGGGCCGCCGTGCACCATGGCGTGAGAGACCTCGACGTTGTTCGGATAACCATTCGCCAAAATCCGCCCCGCTTTGCGCTCAAGGATGGGCAACAGTTTTCGTGCCAGCGCATGATCAGCGTCATCCAGTTGCAAGGTCGCAGTCAGTTGGCCTGACAGGTGCTCGGCGACCGCCAACATTTCTTCTTCATTCTTGCAGGCGACGATCAGTGAGCTGGGGCCGAATGTTTCGTCGCCCAGTCGTCCGGTCGTCACAAAGGTGGCTGCATCCGTGACGAACAATGCGGCTTGCGCTGCACATGGCTTTTGCGCGGGACCACCTTGGCCCAGCGTCGTAACACCGTTGATAGTGGCCGTTTCCTCGACACCGGCGAGGTAAGCCTGATGAATGCCCGGCGTCAGCAGGGTTGCCGCCGCCTTTGTGCGCAGGGTGTCCAGGGCTGTGTCGCAAAACTGGGTCAGAGACGGGCCTTCCAGGGCAATCACCAAGCCAGGGTTGGTGCACAGTTGCCCCGCACTCATTGTCAGTGCCTCGACGAATCCACGGCCGATTTCGCTGGCGCGCATCGACAGCGCATGCGGCAACAGGAACACGGGATTGATGCAGCTCATTTCGGCGTACACCGGAATCGGTTCGCTGCGTTGCGCCGCTGTACGCATCAGCGCCAAGCCGCCTTGTCGCGAACCTGTAAAGGCGACGGCCTTGATCGCGGGATGGCTCACCAGCGCTTGGCCGAACAGATGACCGTCGCCTATGAGCAGGGAAAACACGCCCTCTGGCAAGTGGTGGGCAGCGGCTGCCTGCTGAATCACCTGTCCAACCAGTTCAGACGTACCCAGATGAGCTTCGTGCGCCTTGACCACGATCGGGCAGCCAGCGGCCAGGGCGGCGGCGCTGTCGCCGCCGGCAACCGAAAACGCCAAGGGGAAATTGCTCGCACCAAATACAGCCACCGGCCCGAGGGCGATCTTGTGCAACCTCAGGTCGGGGCGAGAAGGGAGGCGCGTCGGCAGCGCGCTGTCCAGGGTGGCACCGAGGTAGTGGCCGTCGCGAACAACCTTGGCAAACAGCCGCAACTGGCTGACGGTGCGGCCCCGCTCGATGATCAGGCGCGCGGCAGGCAATCCCGACTCCAGAGACGCGCGCTCGATCAGCGCAGCCCCCAATGCCAAAATGCCCGTGGCAATCGCTTCCAGAAATTGAGCGCGCTGCTCTGCCGTGGTCGCGCGGTAGCGATCGAAGGCTTGCTGCGCCAGCGTGCAGGCCTGATCAATCTCAGTTATACCGCCGACGCCGAAGTCGGGGCTCAGCGTTTCATGGGTGGCAGGGTTGATTGCACACAGCGATCCGTTGTCGCCACGCACGGCCGACTGGCCGATGAGCATTTTGCCGGTAATCATCATGTTTCCTATCGCTTGCTGTGCCATCGTCAGGCCTGATTTTTCGTTGAAATGAACTGCGCAGGCGGTTCGCTCTAGGTATAGCGGTAGCGGCCCAGCACAGCTTGCGGGTCCATCAACTGCTGCATGGCCCTGCTGAGGTGCTGCACCTCAGGCGTCGTGTACTTGTTGTAATAAGCGGCATTCATTGGCCCGACACCATGCTCTGCACTGAAGCAGCCGCCGTTTTCGGACACCCGCTTATAGATGCCGCTACGCACAGCGACGATCTTGGCGATGCCGTACTGGGCGATATGCGCATGCGGGACAAGCACAATCAAATGGCAGCCGCCGTCGGCAAAATGGCCGAAATCGTAAAGCTGCAGCAGCGGATGTTCCTGCGCTAGCCACTGCGCAGCCTGATCTCTGAAAGCCACTAATTGTGAACGCGAAAACGCCACGTCGAACGAGAGCGGGATGCCTTCCTTGGCGATGGCCAACGGCAGGTTGTCTCGCAGTGGCCAAAAGCTGCTGGTGTTACCCAGGACAGCGTCGAGAACCCGGCCGCTTTCATACAGCGCTTCCAGCACCTGTTCGGTTCGTTGCGCAAAAAACGTGTGCAAGCCCGGCATGCTGCTGGCGATTTCAATCAGGGCATAACAGCTTGCCGACGATTGGCTGAACGGGTGGCGCAGGGTGGGGAAGTTGCGCAACGTAATGGCGAGCGCCGCCTCGGATATCACTTCGAACGCGCACAGCAGGTCGCCAAACTGAAGTTCGAAGGCCTGCAGCACCTCAAGCGCTGTCCCATGGTCAGGCAAGGCAACAAACATGCTCTGTGTCGACTGGTCGATGCGTTTGAGCTCAAGTGTGGCCGCCGTAATGATCCCGAAGGCGCCGCCGGTGCCGACAAACATCTGCTTGAGGTCGAGCCCGGTGTTGTTCTTGCGCAACGGCGCGAGCAGTTGCACCACGGTGCCGTCGCCGTCGGCCAGCACCACTTCAATGCCGAGCAGGTTATGGCGCACGTCGCCATGCTTGAGTAAGCGGCTGCCGCCGGCATTGGCGCCGATCAGTCCGCCTATCGCCGGGTCGCTGCCGACATCGATAGGGAAGCACAGCGAATGGGGCTCCAGTTGGCGATTCAACTCAGACAAGAGCACGCCAGCGTCGACAATGACCGTGCGGTTCAAAGGGTCAACCTCGCGCACTTGGCGTAAGCGCGAAAGGGACACGATCACTTGCGTGCCGGAGTTGTCGGTGACGGCGCCGCCCACCAACCCGCTGCGGTTACCTTGGGCGACCAGCCGTATACGGTGGCGCACCGCGATGCGCATCAGCGCGCTGACCGCATGGGTATCACGCGGGAGGACGACCGCCGCCGCCTTGCCCCGGCACTGCGCGACGTCGATTTCATAAGGTGCACAGGCCGCCCCGGTCAGCAGCGACGCCTGCCCCAGCACGTCAGCGACTTCGACCAGGAACGCGTGGAGTCCCGATGCAGGTTCCAGATCGCTCATGGCGTCGCAACCACGCGTTTGAGCAGTTGGCTGCGTGTGAGCACCAGCGCGACGATGGGCAATACGCCTCCCAGCAGCGTGTTATGGCGAAAAGCCAATGACACTGCGACGGCGATGGCAGCGGCCACCAACAGCATCACCGAGAGTTTTCTAATCAACCCATGATCGCTGCTGGCTTCGCCGATGAAACCCAGTGGCGAAAGCCGGGTAGCGCCCAAGCCAATCACCAAGACGCACGCCAGCACGGGGGCAGCCCCCAGCTCCTGCCCCCACACTTGCAGAGCAGCGGTAGAGACCCACGCCAGCAGGGCGCCAATCATCAGGTACAGGTCGACGCCCAGCGCGATCCAGTGACCTGGGCGGTACTTGAACAGCCAGAACACATGCGCAATGCTCAGAATGCCGCTGACGACATACGCGGTATCCCAGCGCACGCCTGCCTCACCTGGGCCAAAACGGCCATACAAAAGGAACACAATGACCGGAATGAATGCGCTGGCATTCGACAAATAGGCACGGCCTAGCTTGCTGATAGACATGCTGGTTTCCTTGAATAGAGATGCAATGAAATGCCCGGGGCGGGGCTTAACTTTTGTGCCAGCGGAACATGAAGGTCGCGGCAGAGAGGAACAAAGCGGTCCAGCCTGCCAGGGTCAACAAGGGCAGCCACAGCGAAGGCAGAGACGCGCCGTCGAGCATCACTTGGCGCAGTACCGAGACAAACTGGTTGATTGGAATCACCGAGAGCATGTTTTTGATCCAGGCGGGCGCATCGTTCAACGGGATGGTCAGGTTGCCGAAGAACAGGGCCGGGTAATGGATCAGATGGCACAGCAATTCGGTTTCTTTTATCGAGGCGGTACGACTGGCCAGCAGGGTGCCGAGGCACAGCAACATGACGCCGCCCAGCACAATCACCGGCAACGCGTGCAAGGTCTGCACACTCCACAACGAGAGGTCGATGCCGTATCCAAAGCGCGCCACCAGCAGCAAGGAGCCCACCGAAATCAGCATCATGACCACCCGCGACACGAGGATAGAGGCCAGAAAAACCAGCTTCGGCACGGGAAAGCAGGCGTAGATCTTGAGCGCGTTGTGTTCACGCAAGCTGGCAATCGATAAGGCGGTGGACATGATGCCGAGTGACATCAAACAGATGACCAAAATGCCGGTGGTAAAAAACTGGCCGTAGTCGAAAGGCTTGGCGCCAGAGGCCGTGTCTTCGAAATGCACCAGGTCTGCCGACACAATGCCGCGCTGGGCCGCCGAACACCTGACCGCAGCAATCTCGATCACGCGTGCGGCGGCGCGTACCGCGAGCTGGCCGTTGAAGTCGTATTGCACCTGCAACGGGCCATCGCCTGCCGGGAATACAATGCGCACCGTGTCTGCTGCGATGGCGGCAGTGTTGCTGACGGTTGCGAAGTCAGCCTTTACAGGATCACCGCCCGCAAACGCCTGCTGGATCGCAAACTGGCAACTGGTGTTTGAGCTGGCCTGGACGCCTGCCTCCACAAACTCGACCTTGACCGTACCGAGTGAGCCTCGATGACCGAAAGCCATCAGCATTACGGTCAGCAGCAGGATGGGAAAGGCCAGGGCCCAGAACAGCGCCGACTTGCTGCGAAAAAAACCCAGCAGTTCGTTGCGCGTCAATATCGCCAGTACGCTAAGCATCCAGTTCTCCTTGGGCGCAGAGGTGCAACATATCGCGGTAGTGGGTGGGGCCGAACTCACAGTGCTGGAACGCAACGTTGCCGATCAGGCGGCGTATCAACGGCTCCAGTTCCTGCGTGCCGTACACGCTGATTTCATTGGGTGATGGCCTTGACAACCGCAGCGTCGCGCTTTCACGCTCCAGCTGGTGATAGATGGCGTTGACTTGATCAACATCGTCCAACTGCAAACAGGCATGAAAGGCGCCGACGAGGCGGTTCTTCAGTGATTCTTTATCGCCTCGATACTCAACCCCGCCGTTGCACACCCACACCACGTCACTGGCGGCATCCAATTCTTCTACCGAGTGGCAAATCATGATGATCGTCAGGCCGGCCAGGTCGTAGCGCAGCAGGTGTGCGACGCGCTCGATATACGCGCGGTCAAGCCCGGTAAACGGCTCGTCAAGGACTGCAAGTTCCGGGTGGTGGGCCAGCGCCACGAACAAATCGAGCCGCTGTTTCTGGCCGCGTGACAGTGCCCGATAAGGCAGCTTGCGCAGCGCTTCGATATCCAGAGCCTGCGCTACCTGCGGGTCTTGCTTGCCGTAAAGGGCCAAATGCAAGTCGAGGATCTCCCGCACATTCGACGAGTCTTCATACTCGACCCGCTGCAATTGCACCCCCAGTCGCTGGCGGTGGCGGGTGCTTTGCAGAAAACGTGTCGCCGCCACCCCCAGAATCTGCGCCTCTTCCAGATGCGCCTGACGGAACCCGAGCAAGGCTTCGATCAGGGTGGTCTTGCCGGCGCCATTGGGGCCGATGATGGCGGTATGCCGACCGCGTCGAAAATGCAGATCGCGGACCTCGAAGCGGAAACTGCCAGCGCTGACCCGGATCAGTTTGGCTTCCATCGCATAAGTGGGCGTGGGTGCCAACTGCACTTCAGGATGCGCGGCAGGTTTGGACAGCCTGTGTTTGTCGTCTGTCAGCAGGATTGGACTGTTCATGGTCAATCGAACAACGCGACTTGGACATCGCGTTGGCCTTTGAAAGGATTGCGGCCATGGGCGACGGCAATGTTATCGATCAACAGCATGTCACCACTGCGCCAGGGAAAAGCGATCTCCTGCGCCTCCAGCGCGTCGTAGATCGGCGCGATGTCAGCCTCCGGGATCGGCGTACCGTCGCCCAGCCGCACATCGTAAGGGCGGGCCGGTTTGCCCTGATAAGCGTGCTGGATGTAGGCGTAACCCGGCTTGCCGAGGGAGCGGGCATTGTTGTGCTGGGTCGACAGTTGGTTGAACCAGATGGATTCGCCCGTCAGCGGATGTTTCAAGACCGCGTCACCGGTATGCGACACCGAGATGCTGCCATCTTCGAGCCACTGGTAATCGAGGTGAGTTTCGCGGCACAGCTGTTCCACCCGCTGCGGATCATCGGTCAGAAACGCCTCATCCCAAGGCCGGTGGTATTCGCGCATATGGGTGTTGCGCGGTTCATTCTCGGGCGTGCTGGGGGCACGGAAGTTGCGCACATACTGAATGCGCGCGGCGCTGAGGCGTTCGACCAATGGCGCTGGCAAGCGGCGGGTAACGGCACGCATGTCACACAGAATGGTTTCGCCGCCTTCTAGCGAGGGCTGTTTGCAAAAGAAGGCGAGTTTCAGTGGGTAGTGCGCCATGTAGGCCTTTTCCTGATGCAGGCCGATTTTCAGGGTGGGCGGGATACGGGTCGATTCGTAGACTCTGCCCTCGATATTTTTGCGTGGCGTGGCGCCGCCGATATAACCGAACGCGTGCTCAGGATAGTTTTGCGCAATCCCCAGGAAGTCCGCGTTTTCGCGCAAGGCAAAACCACGGAACAACAAGCAGCCGAATTCCAGCAGCAGGCTGTCAAAGACCGCCCGGTGCTGGCGATACCACGTCGCAAACGCCTCGCTGTCATCGCTTAGCGTGTTGTCCACAGGCGTTATGACCAGCGGCATCGGCCCGTGTGACAGGAACCCACACTGCACCTGCGAGCTGCCCAGCATTGCCTGAAAGTGCTCAACCCGATCTGTACGTTGATCCATAGCCTTGTCCCCGGCGAGTTGCGTATCAAACCAACAAAGGCTTTTTAATGAGGATTTCAAAACCCAATGCGCCCATCCCTGAACGGGGGCTGGTCACCACCGTGCAATGCTCCAGGCCCGCCTCGATAACCAGCTCGCGCGCTTCTTGCAGGGTGACTTTTTCTTCGACATGGGTCGGTGGATAACCCACCGACGCGCGCATTTGAGTGAATTTTTCCAGCAACTCCGGGGCGACATCGCGGCGCATGTCGTGCACCAGACCGACGCCGCCGGGCTGCAGTACGCGGTACATCTCGGTCAGGCTTTTCACCTTGTCCGGCAAGTGATGCAAGGTGGCGCGGCTGACCGCCATGGTCAGGCTGTTGTCCGCGAAGGGCAGGTCCAGGGCGTCGCCCACTTTGAGTTCGATGGTGTCGCTCAGGCCGAGCGCTTCGATGCGCGGACGGCCACCTTCGAGCATGGTTTCGTCCAGATCCAGGCCGATGAAATGCCAGCCTTTTAATACCGGGTCGGCCGCCAGCCGTACCGGCACCACGACGGTGGCCGTGCCGATATCGACCAGGGCGCCGGGCGGCAGGTCGCGGGCAATCTGGCGGATGCGCGTGACGAACATCACGTCCCAGGGTTCCAGGGCTTGCGAGGCAAAGCGGTCGTATTCGTCGGCAGGTCGCAGGTTTTTCAATAACATTTTTAAGCTCCAGCAGTAGAGGGCGTTAACAGAGGTTTCGGCGTAGGCATAGCAAGGGCAGTGTGCGTCTGGCTGTCTTACAGCCACCCCACGGGAACGGTGGCCAATAACGTGCGGGCGGCTTTGCTGCCGACCCCGAAAGCAGGGCGATCACGCCGTTCGATGGCATGCGCGACCATGGCCGTCACCCGGCCACAAAGCCCCAGGCCGACACCCCAGCGGGCTTGCGTCACGCCCAGATCGAGCAGGGCCGCGGCGGTGATGAAATCAATATTCGGACGCAGGCCTTTACGCTCCAGGACGTGGGCACAGACGACGTCGAAAACCTCCAGGTAGCGCCCCCCAAATCCCCATTCTGCAAACAGGGCTCTGAGGTGCGGTGGCCGTGGGTCCTGCACGAATAGCGGATGGCCGAAACCAAACAACAGGTTGCCGGGCTGGTCCAGCGCGTGATCGACCGCCTGGCGTATGTCCGCAGGGCTGGCTTGCGCACTGATGGTTTTGAGCCAGGTCATCGCTTCTTCGGCTGCGCCGACATGGTTAGGTCCGCTGGCCATAAACCCGGCCGCCACGGCTTGGGCAATGCTGACTCCGGTGCCGATGGCGGTACGGGGTACCAGCACCGTTGGCGTGATGTAGCCGAACCCGGCGTGCCAGGCCACCAGCAGGGCATCGATGACACGAATGGACGGGGCGTCGATGCGGGTCGCGCCCATGGCAGTCAGCACGGCCTCGGCGTGTTGGGTCGGTGCGGCGCCGTGGGCGGCATAACCGAGCGCCGCGTGGAGAAAGTGCGGCGTCGAGGCAATGCTGACCAGGCCCTGGATAAAGTCCGCATGCGTGGGCAAACCGCGCGCGCTCGCTTCAATCAGGGCGATGTTTTCCAGCGTTGCCAAATCGCCGAGCAGGCCACAGGCAGCTGCCTGAACGATGCCGGCACCGCTGGCGGCCACGGCTTCGATGCCACGCCGGTAGGCGGGCTCCTGCGACAGGTGGCTGGCAATGCGGACCAATACGGCGTCAATGGCCTGGCTCTGCGTCGTGGACGGCAGGTTGCCAAACCATGCCAGCCATAGCGCCGTGGGGAAGTCGACACTGCCGATCAGGTCATTGAGGTTGCGACCTCTAACCCACAGGCCTTCATTGGGCTCCAGTGTGGCGCCGTCGATATTGGTGCCGCGATACAAGGTGCGCGGTCCGCCAAACAGGCTCTGCGCCGGTGCGGGTGCGGGCGTGTCGGCCTGGACCAATTCATCCAGCGTAATGCTGCCGTGAGCGACCAGCAGGTTTTCTATGGCGTCGGCGTGCTGCGTCACAGTCGGCAGGATGTTGGCGAAAAAATACTGGGCGGTCTTGACCTTGCCACGGTAAAAAGCCGCTTCTTCGGCGCTCTGTGGCTGGCGCAACTGACGCTCTGCCAGGCAGGCCGACTCCAGCAAGACCCAGGCGCTGGCGGTGAGGCCGAGCATTTCCAGGAAGCGGGTATAAAACTGGCTGGTTTCGTGTGTGCGACCGGCACGCACGTGCTCATTGATCCATGCAAGCGCCTGCTCAACCGCGACCATGGCGTTTTCCAGCAGCGGGAATTGGCCTTGCAGCTCAGTACCGGCACCCAGTGTGCTGTTCAAGAAGGCATCCAGCTCTTCGCGCAGAAACTTGATCAAGCGTGAGTTCCTGCCAAAACCCAGCTTGTCGCGCACCAGGTCCTGGGACTGGATGTAGTTGGTACCTTCCCAGATCGACAGGATTTTCACGTCGCGGGCATTTTGTTCCACAGGGTAAGCATCGGTGTAGCCGATGCCGCCATGCACCTGGATCGCCAGCTCGCAGATTTTCCAGGCTTGGTCCGAGACGAAAGCCTTGCAGATCGGCGTGAACAGCAGCACCAGTTTGCGGAATTTTTCGACTTGGGCTTCGTCCAGTACCGGCTCGGCTTCCAGGGCAAACGCTTGGGTCGATGCGCCGGTCAATTTGCCGAGCAGCCCACGGCAGCCCTCTACCCGAGCCTTCATTTCCAGCAGCATGCGCTGTACGTCGGCGTGTTCGATGATGGGCACAGCAGGGGCGCTGGCATCGGACGTGCGACTGATGGCGCGCCCTTGCAGCCGTTTACCGGCGAAATCGGCTGAGTGCAGATAAGCGCTGGAAGCCAGGCCCAGGCCGATAATCGCCGTGCTCATACGCGCCTGGTTCATCAAGGGCACCAGTTGCAGCAACCCGGCATTTTTGCGATCGCCCAGCAGGACAGCGCGGGTGGTGCCGCTTCGACCAAACACCAACTGGGTGTTGGCGCAGCCCTTCAAGCCCATTTTGCGCAGCAGGGACGTGCACTCGACATGGTTGTCTTCCAGCTCTCCGGTTTCTGGGTTAGGCCAGAAACGCGGCACTAGCAGGCAGGACAGCGAGTACGAAGTCGAGGTGGTGGTATTAATGCGGCCCAAAACAAAATAAACGGTGTTTTCGGTCAGCGTATGCATGCCCGCCGAGATGTAGACCTTTTCGCCACTGACGGCGTATTCGCCGTTTTCAAGGGGTTTTGCGACGGTGGTGACAGCCGTCAGGTCGCTGCCCGCCTGCTGCTCGGTGGCGCAGAAGCACGCGTCCCAGTCGTAGTGCTGAAGCTTGCGCAGGTACGTTGCCTTTTGCGCTGCGGTACCGTGCAGCTTCAACAGTTTGATAGCCGGAAAATTGAAGCCGCCATAGGTCATGAACGCCGGATTGGCGCCCATGAACATTTCCTGGATGGCTTGCCGAATCAGCGGTGGCAACGCCGGTTGCTGCGATTCGCTGTCGTTGCCCAGTACCTGAATCCACTCATCCTTATAGCGTTGCCAAAGCCCGTGGAACTCTTTGGGGATTTCGACTGTGCCGTTTTCCAGCAAGCGGCACTCCTGCCGGTCAGACGCTTGATAGGCTTTGCCCAGCTCATAAGCGAACGCTCTGGCGCGCTCCAGCAAGGCATCGTAGTAGGCACGGTTCTTGTCGTTGAACGGCGCCCGAGCGAGAAAAGTCTGGTCGGTTTTATGCAGTTCCCACAAAAAAAAGCGAAGCTCACGCAGGCTGACTTTATAAGCAGACATAGGTTTTCCTGATTAATAAGCGGTGTGATCTGGGGTCAGGCGCCAGCCTGGATCTCGGCCACAATGGCCCCGGCGGTGCCGCACAAGGCTGCATCCCACAGCAAGACGGTGGCTGTTTTACCGGGGGGGAGGCTGGCACGCAGGCGCATGAGCGACAGCAAGGGCGCCGCGCTCGAGTGATGAGGCCGGGCACCGAATTCAAAATGCCGGTCTTGCGCAATGCCAAGTTCGCGGCTGACGCCCAGGGTGAAGCTGTCGCTGAACCCGGCCGGCAGCACCCAGTCGATGTCGCTGGCATTCAGGCCAGCCCGCTCGATCGCCGTTTGCGCGGCGCTCACCGCCAGCGGATGTAGGCGTTCGGCAAGGGCGGCGGGTGTCAGCCCCCAAGGGTTGTCGATGGCTGCGCCATAGTGCATCGCCGAGGCGCGGATCGCCCCCCAGCCTGGCCCGGCCTCACCGTCGCCATCGAGCAAGATGGCCGCTGCGCTGTCGCCATACACCACCAGATCACCCCAGGCGCGAAAGAAGGGGTAAAGCCACTTATCGGACGCCACCAACAGCACTTTGCCGCCCAGGCTGACCAGCGCCTCGATCATGCTCAGAGCGTTGAATACCCCCGCCGTCCCCGCTTGGCCGATGGCGAAAGGCAAGGCTTTGGGCAAACCCAGTGCATGCTGGATACGGCCTGCGACCGATTCATTGATGCGTTGGTTAAGGGCGGCATTGGTCACCACAATGTGGGTCACTTGTGCCAGCGTGTCTGCCGGAATCTGTTCACGCAACAGCGCGACCGCTTCCAGCGCCAGGTCGGCGCCGCTTTGCGCTGGGGGCGCTACCGGCAGTTCGATGCTCGCCGTAGGAAGCAGCCGAAGCGTTTCTTCGGCGTCGATCCTGCCCTTGCCGCGCGGCATGGAAAAGACCGCTGACTTGTACAACAGATGGCCATAGCCGATGTTTTTTTCCCGGGCCTGTACCGCCTGGAACGGGGCCGTGTCGGGAACGTGAGAAGCGATAGCGCGAATTCGAAGCATGGTGCTATTCCGTGACCGTAAGTGAGGTAGAGAAAAACTCGGAAAACTGCTGCTTCAACTGCTTTCGGTCGATCTTGCCGTTCGGGTTGCGCGGTAAAGGCGAGTCATGGAAGGACACATGCAGCGGGACCATGTAAGTGGGCAGTTTTTCCCTGCACAGCTTGATCAATGCCTGGGCGGTGGTCTGAATGTGCGGGTGGGCGAACAGGCTGATGATGATGGCTTCGCCCTGTTGCGGGTGCGGCACACCAAACGCTGCTGCCTCGGCTACGTCATCCACGGCAAAGAGGACTTCTTCGACTTCGGTGGGGCTGACGCGATAGCCGGAGGTCTTGATCATGTCGTCGCTACGCGCAACGAAATACAGAAAGCCGTCGCTGTCGCGGTAGACGATATCGCCCGACCAGACCGCTGTTTCGGTGCGTGAAATCTGCGAGTCCGGGCGTGGCCAAGGACGAAAGCGCTGAGCGGTTAGCTCGGGGTCATTCCAGTACCCGAGCGTGACAAATGCCCCGCGGTGCACCAATTCGCCATGTTCACCCGCCGCACATTCGGTGCCGTCCGGGCGCATCACACGGATATCAGCGTTGGGCACCGCCTTGCCGATGGAGTCGGGCCGCGTGGCGGCTGCTTCCGGTGCCAGGTAGGTCGAGCGGAAAGCCTCGGTCAAGCCGTACATCAGGTAGGGCAGCGCATGGGGGAATGCGCTTTTGAGTTTTTCCAGCAAAGGCGGTGGCATATGCCCGCCGGTATTGGCAAAGCAGCGAAGGCGTGCGCCGGTAGGCTGCGGCCACTGCACTGAGGCCAGTTGCATCCAGAGGGGCGGCACGCCGGTAATCACCGTGACGCCATGGGCTTCGCAGAACGTCGGCACTTCGCTCGCTTGCAGGAAGTCCAGCGGCGCGTAGCACGCTGCGCTGGCCAGCGCCGTGGTCAGTTGGCTGAGCCCGGCATCGAAGCTCAGCGGCAATATGCCCAGGATCACGTCATCGGCCCGCAAGCCCAGATAGTGAGCGACGCTATGGGCGCCAGACACCAGGTTACGCTGCGACAGCACCACACCTTTTGGCCGTCCGGTTGAGCCGGAGGTATACAAAATGGCCGCAGGGTCACTGTCAGTGACGGCGCTGTGTGCGTCAGCAAGCGCGGCATCGGTCGGCGTGTCCGGGTGATCGGGTTGCAGTCTTTCCAGCGGCCAGGCATCGATTTCGATGTCCTTGACCATCGCCTCGATGCGTCTGAGGCGTGGGCCCGTGCTGACGAGCAAGCGCGCACCGCTGTCCAGCAGGATATGGCGCACCTGTTGCTCTTTGAGCTGCGGATTGATGGGCACCAGGATCGCCCCCCGGGCATTGATCGCCAGGAACATGACCACGGTTTCGTACTGCTTGCCCGCATACACCGCGACGCGTTCGCCCGCTTGCACGCCGCTATCGGCCAGCCTCTTTGTCGTCAGGCGCACGTCTTGCAGCAGTTCGGAATAAGTCGCCATCTTTGCGCCCTGCGCGAACGCACGGCGGTCGCCATGGTGGTGGGCGCTGTCTTTCAACAGGTCGTACAAACTGATGTGGGCGGTCATGGTGACGTCCCTAGGATTGGTGGATATAGGTGTGTGCAGGGCTCTGCGAGAGAAATGCGCTGACGCTGTACGTCTGGTTGTAGGCGCCGCAGTTCTCGAAGATCACCAGATCGCCCACGCTTGGCGGCGCCGAAGCGTCATGGCTCCAGCCGATCACGTCGGCGCGGCTGCAGGTGCTGCCCACGAACTGAATCGGCAACGGGGGCGCATCTACCGGCGCCGGCTGGCGCCGCAGCAGACGCGGCTGCGCGTAGTGCTTCAACATGGATTCAGTTTTGGCCAGCAAGAAGTTATGGCTCAGTCCACCGTCGCAGACGGCAACGTAGCGATCACCCAACGCTTTGACTGAGCGCACGCGGGTCACGAAAGTGCCTGCGCCGGCGAAGACGCCGCGCCCGGACTCATGGACGACCTTGAAGTCTTTTTGCAGCGGCGCAATACGCTGGCGATACGCGTCAAACGTCTGCGCCTGGCTAGGGAAGTGCTCGGAGAAACCACCACCGACGTTAAGAAACTCAACCGGCATGCCGGTCAGGCGTGCGACCTGCGGCGCAAAGGTCGCGAGTGCGTGGGCCAGGGCGGCAGCATCGGCACCCTTGTCATCGATGTGAAAACTGTTGGAGCCCGCAAACGTATGGAGGCCGATGACGGGCACGTTGGCCTGGGTCAATGCAGCCGTCGTCAGCAAGGCGTCGTGGCGGCTCATGCCGAAATGGTCCGCCGGGTGTTTGCCCGAACTCACCAGTTGGCCCGCGTTCAAGCGTAATACCGTGTGCGGCGCGGCCTGTTTACCGATGACGTTAATCAATCGCTGCGCCTGCTCCAGGCTGTCGATAATGAACGTGCAGCGTGAAGCCAGGGCCGCGCGCATGAAATCTTCATCCATGGACGGGTTATTCACGTATTTGGGGGCGTTGATGCGGCCCGCCACAATATCGAGTTCGCCCAGGCTGGCCAGCTCCACACCGTCGATGAACGCGTGGCCGCAACGGATCAACAGATCCAGGTTGGGGTTGGCCTTGAGCGACACAATCAACCGCGTACCCAGCCGCTCGCGTAAATCCGCGTAACGGGCCATGACGACAGTAGGGTCCAGCACATAGCACGGCGTTTTAAGATTCAGCAGCCATTGATCGGTCGCTGCTGCTGCGTCGTCCCGGACCGGCGGGGAGGCGTGAGTTGTTGTCATGTCAATTCACCGGATGAAGGGTCAAGGCCGAAAATGAACCGTTGTCCGATTCCGTGATGTTCATCAGGTGTGCCCCGGCATCGACTTTGCTCAAGCCCCTGTCGGCCAGGTTGATCGCCAGGTCCGAGCCAAAGGAGTGACCTTTGTTCAGGATGTTGTCGGTAAAGAGCGTGGTGGCGGGAATCGCCATGGCACCACAGAAGGCGTTCCATCCAGAGTGGTTGGAGTTGTAAGGCAAAATGCAGGTGAAATCGCGGAGCGCCACGCCACAGTCGGCCACGGCTTCCATCATGACTTTGCGGGTGTAGTGCCACTCCAGATTGAACATGGCCTGTTTCACCGCGTTGTTGGTCACGGAGCCCAAATACCAGCTGCCATAATTGCGCACGGCCGTCGCGCCAACCCGGTTACGGCGGCTGTTACGGGTCACCAGCAAGCACCCCGCGCCATCACTTAAAATGCTCGCCTGCAACACCCGGTAACGCTCGATGAAGACGCGGTCGGACGAGACGATCAGCACCGAATGCAATTGGCTATGCACCTTCATCAACGCCTGGGCCATCTGAATGGCGACGCTGATCGAGGAGCAATTTAGCTGTGCGATTGACCCGGCCCACACAGGGTTTATGCCGAATGCCGTGGCCACTTCCAGCGGCAGGCTGCGTGGCGCTGGCGGTACGCTGAACAGCCCGGTATGCACATGGATCACCGCCCCGATGTCGCTGCCTTTAAAGCCTTGCTCGGCTTGCAGGCGAGCGACCGCGCGCTTGGCCAGCTCGACCTCGTCGATGTCCGGTGCCACATGGAAGTAACGGCAACCCGCATTGCGGATCATCTCCAGGCGCTCGGCGGGCAACTTATGCTGCTGAGCCCAGTCATTCAGGTCCTGGCGTTCGCCGGGCAGTTCGTAAGCGGCGGCGTCAATACCGATGGTGAAGGGGGCGGGGCTGTGTGTTGCCGCAGTAGTTGGGGGCATCATGACTGTCTTCCTTGTTAAGCCGGCATCGGCATGGCGGCGTAGTCCAGCACTCTGAGCTTTTCAAAGGCATCGCTCACACGGGGCGTCAGCAAGCCCATTTCGCGGATGGTCGGCACCAGCCGCCGGAAAATGGAACGGCGCATGGAGTTGGCCACTTCCGAACTCCTCACCAGGTGGCTGCACTCTCTTTTGGATAAGCCCATTGGCTCCCATATGTCGTCAGCGCACAGGTGCTCGTACAAGGTGTAAGCCCCTTCCACCACAAACTCTTCGCGTTCCTTGCGTTCAGTGCTGCTCATTTCTTTGTACACACTGCCCAGGGTGATACGGCCAATGGCGAAGTGGCGCGCTTCATCGCGCTGAATACGCGTCATCAGGTCTTTGATGAACGGGTCTTTGGTGTAAGCGACCATGCTTTGGAACAGTGACAGCGCAATGCCCTCCACCAGCACTTGCATGCCCAGGTTGGTCATGTCGAGTTTGTTGGTGGTAATGGTTTCTTCCAGCAGGCCTTTGAGCGCCTTGCTCATGGGGTAGCTGATCGGCAGCTTGCTGTTGACCAAGCGACCAAAGGCTTCGATATGACGGGCTTCATCGATGATTTGCCCGGCGGCACAGAGTCGTGCCGAGAGGCTTTCTTCGGCCACCGCCAGCTTCGATGCGCAGATCAAGGCCGCCTGTTCACCGTGCAGCACCTGTGACAGGGTCCAGCCTTGGGAGTGATGGCGAATTTCGGCACGGTTTTGTTCATTCATTTTGTTCCAGACATCGGTGCCGTAGATCAGCAACGTACCGTCCGGCATGCCCAGAGGGTTGTCCGGGTTGAGCTCGTAGCTCCAGTCGATGTCGGTATTAACATCCCACTGGTTGGCCTTGGTCTTCTGATACAGCGCATTCAAGCTGTCATCGCTGAAGTCGTAGGTCTGCGACATGAACGCATCGACCGAGAAATTCCACTTGATCGGCTGGCCATCATCGAGTGTCTGTTCGTGCTCTGTTTGCATGATCACCCCTGTACGTGCGTGCGTTTCGATTGAGATGTGGTGAACGGCTCATGCACAGGTGATGGGTGCACCTGCGCTGTTAAGTAGCCCAGTTCGGGTAAGAACCACTCGGAGATGGCTGGCGTTGGTGCGGTATTCCAGGCAGCGATGTGCAGGCGGTTATCGCCGCCGTCCCACAGGTCGCGCCGAATCTGTTCGGCGCTGATCCAGACCACCGGTGTCGGTAGCTGGCGTGCCCAGAACAAGGCTTCATTGCTTAAGTGGGCGCCCAGCGTTACGCGTGGATCGAGCAGGTTCTTTGGCAACGCAAGGTCGATGGACGGCATGCGTACCTGCGCCAGGATCAGCGTTTGTTCGCCGCAGCTGTCCCAAATGTGCCGGGCCAGCGTCGACAGAAGGGTGTAGTACTGCTGGTTGTTGACCAGCACCGGCGTGGGGTTGTCGTGTGCGTACACGCTCCGGCGTGCATAGTCGTGGGTTTCGAACAGTGGCAGGTTGCGAGCCGAACATGGGATCGCCCGGTTGTGATCCGGATTGCGCTGCAACAGCAGCGAACAGGTGTGTGCGTTCTTCACAGTTCACCTTCCAGTGCAAAGTGCAGATCGGGTGCGAGCGTTATCTGGGCAATCGAGAAATAGCCGTTCATTGCCAGCGAAGACACGATGCAGTCACTGCCGGGGTGCGCGGAGCCCGCGCCCAGCTCGGCCAGTAGCGAAAGCCAGGGGTCGCTGCCGAAGGAATGACCGAATCGCTGGTAATGGTCGGCGTGCACGCACGCCGTGTCGAAACACTTGAACAGGGCGCGGCGTGACATCTCAGGAAAGAACGGTACTGCGATACCTAAGCCAGGCCGGCTTTCGGTGAAACTGCGCAGGCTTCGCCCTAATTGCAGCAGGGCATTCGCCTGGCTTGCAGTGCCGATGAGCAGCCTGTTGTTGGGCTCTGGCATCACATCAATCACTAACGTGCAGATGCCAAAACCGGATTTGCCCCAACGGTTGTTGCCTAGCCAGTAAGTAAAGTTGTGGATGTCTGTGTCGACAATCTGCAGTAACAACCTGCGACGACCGTTGAACTGAGCCTTGCCCTGGATATACCGCAGGATGAAACCCCAGCCCGTGCATTCGTAGGCGTTGGTGACCCAGTCAGGGCGGCGCCCGTAACGGCTGGCGAGCGCCTCCTGGAAATAGCCTGCATGGGGTGAGCCGTCCGCCAAAAACTGCGACAACACGGTAGAACTCACCACGTAATCGTCGATGGGGCCTGCGTCGCTTGCATAACGGCAAGCCTCATCGCCGACCCGCTGCCCCAGCGCCAACGCTGCGTCCTCCAGGCTGACCTGGGCTGACACAAAGGGCGTTTCGGTGCGCCGGTAAGCCACCGTATGGACCCTGAAAGCCGGTACGGTGCCAAGCGACGGCGTTGATGCAAAGGGCGGCGAGTTCGACATGGTGAGCTTCTGGTATGAGGGTGGTTGGCGATCAGGCGACTTGTTGCTGATGCAACTGGCTGTCGATTTGCTCCAGGGTGGTGTACTGCGTGATGTTGAGTTGCTCCGGATCAATGGATCCGTAGAGCTGTTCGCAATAGACGATCAGCTCAACCACATTGAGTGAATCGATACCCAGCTCGCCCAAGCCGACGTGGGTGTCGACGGATTCGATGTTGAGAATCTTGGCGGCTTCCTTTTTCAGAAGTTCCAGGGTGTTGAGGGTGTCAGTCGTCGTTGTCATAGGTGCTTCTCCTGGGGGTACAGCGGGTTAAATTGACTCGGGTTCAGGCTTGGCCACGCGCATGCTTGCGCGCAATTCGTGATAACAGCGGTAAGAGCTGCCTTCCATTTTGGTAAACGCCAACAGGTCGCGCTGGTCGAGAAAACTCGCCACGGCGCCGCGGCTGACCAGATGCAAAAGCAGTTCGTTTGAGGCGAGTTTCAGTGCCAGCACGCGGTGCACGTCTTCGCTCTCGTAGCGGTCGGCGAGCGTCTTGGTACGGGCGGCAGCGGCGATGAAGTCGCGTGACGCGCGCTCATCCGGCGTGAGTTCGAGGCGCCCCTGATTTGCCAGCCATTGCAGATGGGCCATCAGTGCGCGCACCAGAAAAGGTCGTACTGTCGTCAGGTATTTATTGAGTACTGCAGGCCCGCCCACTTTCAGGCGGTCTTCCTGGGCAACCTGCACCGTGCCCTTGACGTTCCCCAGTTGCACGACATCGCCGAGAAAGGGTTCGCCGCAGAGCGTTCGCTTGAGGGTCTTGTATTGCTCGGGCCAGACCAGGAAGGCCGACGGGAAAAACGAGCCCGGCGTGCGGGCGGCAACGATCGCCATGCCATCAAGGTTGGCGTACATGCCCCAGACCTTGTCGATGTGCAGCTTGAAACCATCCCCTTCCGGCTGGGCGACCGTGCGCCAGCTCGTGAGGGTTGGGCCGCCAGCATCACTCATCAGGAAGCGCAGGGCGCTGCCGGCATCAATGCTGGCGCGTGCCCGCTCATATTGATCCGGTGTCAGAAACAGCGAAAACAAATGGGCGAAGTTCTGCATGAAGGATTGGTAGTGCAACGCCAGACCGTCTTGCTCAATGCGCTCCAGAATTGTTTCCAGGTCATGAGTCGGCTGCGACAGGGCCACCGAGGGCCGGTTCAATTGTTCGGCAGCCTCATAGTTGTGCATCGTCTGCGAAATCAACATGTCCGAATCCATCAGTCGCACTGAGGCGCGCGAAATAATCTGGATCAACTGAGCAGGAAGTTCGCCATAGAGGGATAAGCGGTGAAGAATCGGTTGCGCACACACATTCAATAATGAATGGCGTGACGAACCCGCCTCCCCACCTTGCATCAAAGTGTGCATAGTGAGTGATCCAGTAATTAAAAGGTGCAGTGCGTCAGCGTGTCGATGTCACAGCGTTGTTTGTGCGTTAACTAATAAGTTGCGCTGTCTCGGTTTTATCTATGTTGTCCAGCGCCAGTTGGAGATAAATACTGCGGCACTCCAGGCGCTTAAGTTTGTTGCTGGTGGTGCGTGGCAAACTTCCGGGAGGGACGAAGGTAATGGCGTGAGCACCAAATCCAAACTTGTCGCGTAATTGGTTTTGAAGTTGAGTGCGCAGTTCTATTTGATCCTGTTTCGCATCAAGCTCGATCAGAATCGCCAAGCTCTCGGTTCTTTGTGTTTCGTCGTAGATACCGAAAGCCGCTATTGCATTGCCACCGCTGGCCAGTAAAGGGTGTGATGCAATGACGTCTTCAATTTCATGCGGGAAATAATTACTGCCCCGAATAATGATGAGTTCTTTCTTGCGGCCAAGGACAAACAAGTGTTCATCCACTCGATAACCGATATCGCCGGTGGCAAACCAGTCACCGCTTTGGTACTGCTCGGTCTGGCCTTCGGCGGGCAAATAGCCGGACATGACTGACGTACCGCGTATAAAAATTTCGCCTACTTCACGGTCCTTGGCGTCAGAGCGGTCCAGGGCCTTCACGGCAACCTGCATACCCTCAATCGGGCGCCCCATCGACAGCACGGTTTCTACCCTGCGAGTGTTGGCGTCGGCGCGGCGAGCCTGCCAATGGTCGATCACCGAGCCGGAGTCAATACGGTCAGCAATGACGTAGGAGAGCGCCTGCTTGTCGTAATTGAAGTTCGTGTTATGCATGGTCACCGCCAGCGTCGATTCCGCCATGCCGTAACACGGTTGCAGCGCAGAACGTGAAAGACCGTGCGGTGCAAAAGTCTGTGCGAACTCCTTCAGGCAGGCTTCATCCACTCTTTCGGCGCCGACAAAGATATTGCGCAACTTGCTCAGGTCGACGTCTTTCATTGACGCTTCGCGGTAACGGCGAATGCAATACTGCAGGGCGAACGTCGGCGCAGCCGTGGTAGTTGCGCCAAAGCTGGACATACGCTTGAGCCAGCCTAGCGGGTTGCGAATAAAACTGGCCGGTTGCATCAACAGCAGGGGCGCCTGGTAATACAGGTTCGACAATAGCGTCACCAGGCCCATGTCGTGATGCAGCGGCAGCCAGGACGCAGAAGCGTCGCCGCGCTCAACACTGTAACCCACCACGCCGCCGATACCGCGCACATTGGCGATGACATTCTGATGACTGAGGATGGCGGCCTTGGGGCGACCGGTCGAGCCCGAGGTCAGTTGCACATGATGGCCGCTATCTGCCTGGCAGCGCTCCACGCGCACTGGAAACCCTGCACTGGCAGCGAGCTTCACCTCTTCGCTCGAGAACACCCGTACAGGCAGGTGGGCAAGCAAACGCTGGAGTGCGGGGGTGTTGCTCTCGGATGCGATCAGCAGGCGCGGTGCAAACAACTGACAGGCCACGTAGATCTGGTTGCGCGGGGAGTCGGCCATCAGCCTTCCGGGTAGCGCTACCGTGCAAGGCAAAGCGCCAATCAAAACGCACCCGGTCAGTAACACCAATTGATCGATGGAAGCCGGCAGGGCAAGGATAACCAAATCATTACGAACAACCCCCAGTTCAGTCAGGGCTGAAGAGACTGCCAGCGCTTGTTGTGCCAACGCCGCATAGGAAATGCTTTTTTCTTCCCCGTTCTCTTCTATAACCGTAATGTGGCGCAGTGCACTTTGCTGTGGGTTATCCAGGGCGCACAAAATAGCATCGATCATTGTTTCCAATTTCCGATCTCCGGGCAGTCAGACAAACAAGGCTATTAAATAGTGAAAGTGCAGTGTGGTACTCGAATGAGGGTTCAAGCCTGTAATGCCCTATTCGAATGACTCTAATAGATGAAATTATGTTTGTAAATATGTCAGGAAAACTTTCATTTACGTAAACATGGGTATGTGCATTGCGTTGTTGTTTTGTTTTGGAGTGGGTTTGTAGTTGTTTAATCGTCTAAACATTAGGTGTGCTATGTAGGGTGTTTTGTATTTAAACAGTCTGCGCGTTTTTTGCTTTTTGTAAGGGGTGCCTGCTTTGAATCGTGCGTGTTGCCTTGATAAAATTGTTGGGTTTATGGGGTTTAAACTTGTTTTAAAGTTGTCGTTTATTCGCTCTTGTATGAAGTTCTAATAATAGTGATGCTCTTCACATATTGAGAACTTGTATCGCTGTTTGGTGCGTATGAAGTTTCTGGTGTCTGATCTTCGGGTTACACATTTTGTCTGGCCGTGTATTTTATGGCGGTCACTTCAGGCAGCCCCCGGTCGATGATTGCTGGCGTCAGAGGTGGCATTGACTACGCTGTAGGTGATCGAAAACTCAGACGTGCCCTGTATCGAACCTGATCATTTGGTACGGTGGGTCTATCAAGGATGTGCATGGGGCCCCGGGTTTGTCCAAATTCAAAACAGTTTTTGTGTTCCTCATCCTGTTGCTGTCAGGCAACGGCATGCTTCAAGCGGCACCCACCCTGGCCTCGGTCATCAAAGCCGAAGAGACCGACGGCAAACCGCCGGTACTGGTAGACGGCGGGCTGCTCGGGGTCTTGGGTTCCAGCATTGATGATGTGCAAGACCAGTTGGGGCTGAGCAAGCACTTGCTGGATATCTGGCGCCTGCGTGCTGAGCGGGCAGCCCATGAAGCCGGGGTGCTGGCCGACAAGGTGGTCGAGCAGCCTGATAAGAATGGTGTGGGCGACTTTTTCGTGTTGCTGGTTGTCTGGTCTGGTGTTTTTGCCGGGCTGATGCTGGCAGGCAAACTACTGGTACGTTCTTTGAACAACACCCGCGTCGTGCAAGCGCGTCCGCGCCTGCAGCTGCTGTTTCGCGCCGGAGTGCCGTACTTGCTGCCTGCGGTGCTGTCGTTGGTCGTCATCGTGTTCGGCAGCCACTTGCTGCCCAGCTCAATTGGCCGTGCTCTGGCAGTGTGTTTGACCTATGCCGGCAGCAGCGGGGTGTTTTGTGCGGCGCTGGTGATGTCATTGATCGCGATGCTCGATGCCGGCCACAAACGGCCCGCCGTGCGGATTATTCGTCAGCACTGTGTGCGTCCGTTATTCGCGATGGGGTTCTTTGCTGCGTTGAGTGACGGGATGGACACCCCGCAGGTCGGGCTCACGCTGGGCGCCAATGTCGCCAGTTGTCTCTCTATATTCTCTGGGTTGGTCGCGTGCGCCGTCTTTGCTTATCTGGCGATCAAGTTGCGTCGTCCAGTGGGGCAACTGATTCGCAATCGAGCGCTGGCGCAGCGCTTGGGGCAGCCTGCATTCCAGGAGTCGCTGCGGATTTTCTCGGTGCTCTGGTATTGGCCCATTCTGCTCATGCTGCTGGTCTCGGCGCTGGACCTGGTGGGCGTTGGCGAGGGCAGCGGGCGGGCGCTGCGCAGTGCATTGCTGACTTCAGGTTTGCTGATTGCAACGGTGTTTCTGGGTTCGCTTTTGCACCACTCATTCACCACACTCCTGCGCTCCAACGGTGCCTACCGCGTGCGTTTGATGATGGTGGTGTATGTGCTGTTGCGCATTCTGCTGGCCGTGGCCTTCATCGAATTGCTGGCGCAGATCTGGGGGTTCTCTGTGTTGGCGTTTGCCTCCGATAGCCACACGGGGCAAGTGATCAGTGACTCGCTTGGGCACATCCTGCTGATTTTTCTGGTCACCTGGCTGGCCTGGGTGGTGATGGATACCGCCATCCAGCAAGTTCTGGAGCCTCCGGTCACACGGCGCGGCACTCACGCACCGAGCACCCGCATCAAAACCATCCTGCCGTTGATCCGCAATGCCATAAAAGTAGTGCTGGCGGTGATCTTCACCATCACCACCCTGGCCAACCTGGGCGTGAACGTGACCCCGTTCCTGGCGGGCGCGGGGGTGATCGGCCTGGCGATCGGCTTTGGCTCCCAGCAACTGGTGCAAGACGTTATCACCGGGCTGTTCATCCTCATCGAAGACACCATCTCGGTGGGCGACTGGGTAGAGATCGACTCCAACCACGCCGGCACGGTCGAAGGGCTGACTATCCGTACCTTGAGGCTGCGCGATTCACGCGGTTATGTGCACTCGGTGCCCTTTGGTCAGATCAAGGCGGTGATCAACCATTCCCGGCAATTTGCCTACGCGTATTTCGCCGTTCAGTTCACCTATGACAGCGATATGGATAAAGCCTCGGACTTGATCAGCGAGGCAGGGCGGCAGATCAGCGATGACCCGTTGCTCAGCCTCAGTTTGCAGGGGGCGATGAGCGTGTACGGGATCGACAGCATGAACCTCGACGGGGTCACGATTACTGCGCAGTTCAGAACCATGTCTGGTGCGCAGGGCTCTATTACGCGGGCATTCAATGAACGGCTGAAAAAGCTTGTGGATAATTCTGCCGATGTACATTTTGCACAACATTATCCACAGGGCTTTTTGATACCTGCGCGTGACACCGGGCAAACCGCACAAGCGGCAGCTGAACCGCCGCGTTCTGCGCTTTTGCTGCCTGATATGCCGCCTTCATCACAGTGATGGCAAATAACCAGCTGCGCAGTTTGTCAGTGACGACACGCACAGAAACCCGCAAAATGGTGGGGTCTTGATCATGGCCAACAGCTTCCACGGTTGGTTTTCTGGTATATATCACCGTTCTGAATAGACTGAGCCTGCACACTCTATGCGAATGCGCCTTATGTTATTGGGCGGCGGAAATGCTCTCGGGCAGGCGCTGATTCGTCTGGGTGCCGAGGAAGACATCAATTTCCTCGCCCCGCGTCCGCCGCAAGACGGCTGGGACGCCGCGAGCCTGACGCAGCTGCTGGACGAGACCCGTCCGGATGCCGTCATCAACCTTGCGTACTACTTCGACTGGTTTCAGGCGCGTAGCGTGAGCGAAACACGCCTTGCCGACCAGGAACGGGCGGTCGAGCGGCTCTCTGAGTTGTGCCAGCACCACGGCATCACCTTGCTTCAGCCTTCCAGCTATCGAGTGTTCGACGGTTCGCGGGCCACGGCCTATAGCGAAAAAGACGAACCTGTGCCGCTGGGCCTGCGCGGTCAGGCGCTGTGGCGTATTGAACAAAGCGTGCGGGCCATCTGCCCGCAACATGTTCTGCTGCGTTTCGGCTGGTTGCTCGATGACAGCCCCGAAGGCAGCCTGGGCCGGTTTTTGGCTCAGGCAGAAAAGCCCGGCGAATTGTTCAAGGCCGATGATCGACGCGGTAACCCGACGCCGGTCGATGACGCCGCCCGGGTCATCATTTCGGTGCTCAAACAACTCGATTGCGCGGCGCCGCTGTGGGGCACTTACCACTACGCCGGGCATGAGGCCACAACGCCGCTGGCGCTGGGCCAGGCCATCCTGGATGAAGCGCGTCACTTACACCCGCTGGCCGTCCAGGCGCCAACCCCGCAGGCCCACGCTGCATGCCCTGATGCCTCAGAAGAGCCTCAGCATGCGGTACTGGCCTGTAAAAAAATCCTTCACACCTTCGGGATCAAACCTCGCGCCTGGCGTGCAGGGCTCCCTTCTTTACTGGACAGGTTTTATCGTCATGGTTGATGCTCCCGTTTTAATCACCGGCGGTGCCGGCTTTATCGGTTCCAATCTGGTGGACCGCTTGCTGGGCAAAGGTTATGCCGTGCGAATCCTCGACGATCTGTCGACGGGCAAACGCAGCAACTTGCCTCTGGATAACCCCAAGGTCGAACTCATCGAAGGCAACGTCGCCGACGCGGCACTGGTCAAACGCGCCATGGCCGGTTGCAGCGCAGTCGTGCACTTGGCGGCGGTGGCCTCGGTGCAGGCCTCGGTAGACGACCCGGTGAGCACTCACCAAAGCAACTTTGTCGGCACGCTCAATGTGTGCGAGGCCATGCGCGAAGCGGGCGTCAAACGTGTGGTGTTTGCCTCCAGCGCTGCGGTGTATGGCAACAACGGTGAGGGCGAGTCGATTGTTGAAGACACGCCTAAAGCGCCGCTGACCCCTTATGCTTCGGACAAGCTGGCCAGTGAGTACTATCTGGACTTCTATCGCCGCCAGCACGCGCTGGAGCCAGTCGTTTTCCGCTTCTTCAACGTCTACGGGCCGCGCCAGGATCCATCCTCGCCGTACTCAGGCGTGATCAGCATTTTCAGCGAACGCGCTGAAAAAGGCCTGCCGATCACCATCTTTGGTGATGGCGAGCAAACCCGCGACTTCATCTACGTGGGTGATCTGGTCGGCATTCTGGTGCAGGCCGTTGAAGCGCCACAGGTTGAAGAGGGCGCCATCAACGTGGGCCTGAACAAAGCCACAACCCTCAAGCAAATGCTCGAGTCCTTGAGCGAAGTGGTCGGCGAACTGCCACCAATCAGCTACGGCCCTGCTCGCCCGGGCGACATCCGTCACTCGCGTGCAGACAACAGTCGCTTGCTGCAGCGCTTCACCCTCGGTGAAACCACACCGATGAACGTCGGTCTGGGCCACCTGTTGGGGCGTTAACAACCCGTTTAACACTTCAACACCTTGTGGGAGCGGGCTTGCTCGCGATGGAAGCGACGCGGTTTTACAGAAAACCGCATCGTCTGCATCGCTGGCAAGCCAGGCTCCCACAGGTTTTGAAGTGCACCTTAAAAGGCGCTTTTTTCTTGCCGCTTGAAGCTAGAGGCTTTTAGCCAAGCGCTGCGCGCTTAAAACTTATAACCCAGGCCGACCATGTACACGAAAGGATCAACGTCGACGTTGACCTTGGCGCGGGTACCATCGCCTACGGCGCTGTTGTTGACATAGGCGTGCGTGTCGATATCGATGTAACGCGCCTGGGCGTTGATCATGATGTTGTCGGTCAGCATGTAGTCAGCACCGATCTGCCAGGCCACGCCCCACGAGTTGGATGCGCGGAAGTTGTCGAAACCTTCAGCCGATGCGCGGCTGCCCACGTGCTCGTCGTAGATCCAGGTGTAGTTGATACCGGCACCCACGTACGGTTGGAACACCGACTTGGAGTCCAGCGGGTAGTACACAACGCTCAGGGTTGGCGGCAAGTGCTTGAGAGTCCCCAGCTTGCCGTTGGCTTGAGGCAGGCCCGTATTTTTGAGTTTCACGTCATGCTCAAACGGGGTCGCGGCCAACAGTTCGATACCCACGTGATCGGTGATCATGTAGGCAAAGTTAAGACCCAGTTGCGTGTCGCTGCTCATGGTCGCCTTGCCGCCCAGATCGGTCCCGCCCAACGAGCCGCGGTCCACTTTGACGTGGGAGCTATCGGCTTTCGGGTTTACCGTAATGGCACCGGCGCGCAGGATGATGTCACCCTCGGAATGCGCGTGGGCCAACGGTGCGACAACGGCAAGCGTCAGCGCGGCGGCGCTAAGCAGGGACTTTTGCATGGGAGCTCCATTGGGATATTTAAAATTTATATAACCAATGGTAATGAGCGGCCGGGCCCGTTCTGTTGACCCAGCTCAATGAAAAGTGAAGACGTGAAAATTTCGTGAACAGCTGCCGGGTTAGTCCGGCAGTTCGTAGACCACGATCTTTTGTGCATCCATCTGATAGCCCGCGTCAGCCAAGTCGCTGGTGCTGGGCTTGACCTGCAGGGCACCGACGATCCAGTACGGTTGATACAACTCGTCGACCTGAACCCCGACTTTGCTGGTCACGTGCACGATCTGGTTGGACGGCGGAGGCGGCACGTGGATGCACGCGCCAAAGTACGGTACCAGCAGAAACTCCGTAGTACGCCCCTCTTCATTGACTTCCAGCGGCACGATGTATCCCGGCAGGCGAATCAGTTGGCCATCGAGTTGGGTGACCACGGGGGCGTTGGGCAAGTCCTGCTTGGCCGCGGGAGCGGTCTCCATGTCGCCCATTTGCGACAGGTCATGCAGCGGTGTCATGTTCGGCACTTCGGGCGGCGCGTCTGGCGGAATCATCTCTGACCACGTCAGTTCTTTCGGCTCGGCCGCCCACAAGGGTGTGCTCACCCAGAGAAACAGCGCCAGCAGCACACCAGACATCGCAGCTTTTTTCATTAACCTGAGCTCATAAACGAATGGACAGACCATCGGCCAGCGATTGTCGGTAAGCGCGCCATGCCGGTACGCAGCCCATCAGCAGGGCGGCTGCCAGAATACCGCCGAGCAGCGTCCATTCATATTCACTTGGCCAGGCCAGCGGCAAATAGATCCCGTAATTCGACTGCACATACCCCTGAGCCAGCGCGATGCACACGTACAGCAAGCCGACGCCTGCCACCACGCCTGCCAAAGCCAGGGCCAGCGCTTCAAACACCAGCAGCGTGGCGATATGCCAGGGCCGTGCACCCACCGAGCGCAGGATCGCCATCTCGCGGCGGCGCTCATTGAGGCTGGTCAAAATGGCCGTCAGCATGCCGATCAACCCCGTCAGCACCACAAACAGCGACACTACGAACAGCGCCTTTTCAGCGGTGCTCATCAGGCTCCAGAGTTCCTGCAACGCCACGCCGGGCAGAATCGCCATCATCGGCTCGCCGCGAAACTCATTGATCTCGCGTTGCAGGGCAAAGGTCGAAATCTTGCTGTTCAGGCCGAGCATAAACGCCGTGATGGCCTGAGGTGTCAGGTCCATATTGCGCGCCTGGTCGGCAGTGACCCGGGCAGCGCCTTGGGCAGGCACGCCGTTGTGCCAGTCGATATGGATCGCCTCCATACCGCCGAGGCTGATATGCAGCGTGCGGTCCACAGGCGTGCCGGTGCGCTTGAGGATGCCGACCACGGTGAAGGGCTTGTCGTCGTGTTTAACCAGGCTGACCGCAGCCACGCCATGGGCCAGCACCAGCTTGTCACCCAGCTTGTAATGCAGCGCCTCGGCCACTTCGGCGCCTAGCACGACCTCGAACGGGTCGGTCTGGAAGGCACGACCGCTGGCTAGCTCAAGGTTTTGCCGATGGCCGTATTGATAGTGCTCAAAGTACGCCTCGCTGGTGCCCATCACCCGGTAGCCGCGGTGCGAGTCACCCAAAGACATCGGGATCGCCCATTTCACTTTTGGGTTATTGGCGAAGTGCTCAAAACTGTCCCAGCGGATATTGTTGGTGGCATTGCCAATCCGAAACACCGAATACAGCAGCAAATTGACCGACCCCGAACGCGCGCCCACGATCAGGTCGGTGCCGCTGATGGTGCTGGCAAAGCTGGCGCGGGCTTCGGTGCGCACCCGCTCCACCGCCAGCAGCAGGCACACCGACAGGGCGATGGCGAATGCGGTGAGGATCGCGGTGAAGCGTCGGTTGGCCAGGCTGGCCAGGGCTAGGCGAAACAAATACATCTCAGACCTCTGCCGGTGTAGCGGCGCGATTAAGTTCAGACAACGACAGGTTGCGGTCGAAGAGCGTGGCCAGGCTTTGGTCGTGGCTCACAAACAGCAAGCTGGCGCCGGCCTCCCGGCACTCGGCAAACAGCAACTGAATAAACGCTTCGCGGGCGTCCGCATCGAGGGCAGAGGTGGGCTCATCGGCGATCACCAACTCGGGCTGGCCGATCAGCGCGCGGGCGGCGGCAACACGTTGTTGCTGGCCGATGGACAACGAGTCGGCACGGCGCTCCAGCAGGGCCGGATCTTTGAGGCCCAAATGCGCAAGCAGGGTTTGCGCGGCCTTGGCAACGCTGCCATGGCGCTGGGCGGCGCGGCTGGCGCGCAATTTAGAAAAGTGACACGGCAGTTCAACGTTCTCGCGCACGGACAAAAACGGCAGCAGGTTGAACTGCTGAAAAATATACCCCGTGTGATCAACCCGAAACCGGTCCCGGGCGCCTGAGCCCAACTCACTCAGTTCTTGCCCCAGCAAACGTATCGTCCCCTGACTGGCTTTTTGCACGCCGCCCAGCAAACCCAGCAAGGTGGTTTTGCCGCTGCCGCTGGGGCCTTTCAGAAACAGCGTTTCGCCGGGTTCAAGACGGAACGCCGGAATATCCAGCAGCACCGGTTGCCCGGGCCAACTGAAACTCAGGTCATTGAGTTCGATAAGTGCTTGGGTCATGGGGAAGGGCTATCACCTGCCAATGAGAATGTTGACGTTGTAGTCGCTGCCGAAGGCTGCGATAAGGGCCGCAGGACCTTCAACAGCAGGGTTGCTGCGCACCCCATCGCAGCCTTCGGCAGCGACTACAAAGCGGGGAGTTTAGAACTTCAGGCTTGGCGCTTTAGGCGTCAGCTCAGAACCTTGCTGGCCGCTGCCACCAATCAATTGCACCTTGATTTTGTGGGTGCCCGGGAAGGTCTTGAAGAACTGGGTCAAATCCAGTGCTTTCAACGCCTCGGGGTTGGCGCACGTGAATGCATAGTGCGCTTCTATGTCGCTGTGGTGGTGTTCTGTTTTTGCCGCACCGGCTTCTTCAGGGGCGGCTTCGAACAACGGGCTGTCCAGGTCCTGGGCTTCAACCACACACCCAGCCGCCTTTGGCAGGCTGAACAGGGCCAGCGGGTTTTCCAGTTGAGTGCGTGCGGAATCGACCTTGGCCTTATCGGCGTCCGTGGTCGCAATGTGCTCGAAACCCACGATGTTGACGGACGGGCCGTCGAGGTCCAGCTCCAGGGTTGGGCCGTCCAGGGCCACATTCATTGTCCCGACACCATGCTCGTGGGCACCCAGGCTGCCGTGTTCATGGTCATGATCGTCGGCGGCGTGAGCCATGGTCAGTGGCAACAGAGCAAACGGCAAAGCAAGAAGCAAACGGCGCATACCATGACTCCAACAAAAAAGGTATTAAATGTTATGTAATCTTATAACAATAAATTCGAGATTTTGCCCGTGTGCTTGGCGTTCTGCAAGCCGCATGGGAGCATGCCCCATGAAATTTAAGGAGCAGGACGATGGTGCGAATTCGCGGAACGATAGGTGATTGGCCGGTTGACCTCACCGTAGAGCTGGATGAGGGCGACTGGGCGAAACTTGGCGCGCAACTGCACGTGAGCGAAACCCCAGCCCCGAACACGGCGACGCCCGCCAAGCCCGTAAGCCAGGACGATGTGCTGTGGGAAACCACCAAAGACCTGCTGCGCAACGCCGGGCAAATCACCGGCCCGGAACTGCTGAGCCAACTGGAAGCCCTGACAGGCAGCACCGGTGCGGGCAAACGCCTGTTGGTGCGCCTGCGCCACAGCAGCCAGGTCAAAGTCGTCAGCGGCGTCGATTCACCGCTCTACAGCTGGATCGAATAACCCCGCAAACACACCCCCGTAGGAGCGAGCTTGCCTCGCGATCTTTTGATCTTAAAAGATCGCAGCCATCGTGCCTCGGCAGCTCCTACCAGAGATTTTTGACCTTAGTACAACGCCGCAAACAGCTTGCGGCGGTAGGTCGTTACCAGCGGGTGGTCATTGCCCAGCAACTCAAACACTTGCAACAAGGTCTTGTGAGTAATGCCTTCGTTGTAGCTGCGGTTGCGGGTGAACAGCTTCAGCAGGCCATCCAGCGCACCCTCATATTGCTGGCGGGCCAACTGCTGAATCGCCAATTGGTACGCCGCCTCATCATCCTGCGGGTTTTGCGCCACGCGGGTTTTCAAATCGGCCACGTCTGGCAGTTCTGCCGCCTGGCGCAGAAACGTCAATTGCGCCTTGGCACCGGCCAGTTCGGCTTTGTGCTCATCGCTTTTAACCGCGTCCAGCACCGCTTGGGCTTCGGCCAGTTCATTGCGCTCGGCCAGGCAGCGACCGTACAGAATCAGCGCTTTGGCGTTGGTGTTGTCTTCAGTCAGAATGCCTTTGAGCAACGCTTCAGCATCGGCAAAACGGCTCTCGGCAAACAGCGCCTGCGCTTGCTCCAGAGGGTCTGCTTCTTCGGGCTCAGGCATTTCAACGTGCGGCTCCAGCAAGGCGCGCACGGCGGACTCAGGCAAGGCCTCCTGGAAGTGCTCGACCGGCTTGCCCTCTTTAAACAGCACCACGATGGGCAGGTTCTGAATGCCGAAGTGTTGAACCAATGCGTGTTCAACGTCGCAGTTCACCTTGGCCAGCAACAACTCGCCCTGATAACTCTCGGTGATTTTTTCAAGGATCGGCAGGATCACCTTGCACGGTGCGCACCACTCGGCCCAGAAATCCACCAGAACCGGTTGCTCGAAAGAAGCGTCGACCACCAGCTTCTGAAAATCGGCTGCTGTAACGTCGAAGCTATAAGAAGGCGTAGGCTGATTCATCAAGAGTCTCGAAACAGGTAAATGAAGGCAACTATAAAGGCTGCACCGGCAGGCTGAAAGCCGCGCGCGTGCGTTGCGCGTGATACAGGCTGACGTTGCGAAACTCATGGGGTTCGGCCAGGTCTGGCAAGGTCAGCGCCTTGAGGCTGCCCAGTTGTTGGTACAGCGGATGCTGGAAATCGCGCACCCGGGAATCAGCGACTAGCGTTTGCTGGCCGCGGGTCAAAAACTGATCCAGCAACGGCAAGTTCTCGCGGTCGTACAGTACATCCGCCACCAGGACCAGATCGAAGCGGTCAGCTTCGGCAAAGAAGTCGCTCGAATAATGCAGCTGTACGCCATTGAGTTCGGCATTCGCCCTGCAGGCCGCCAGCGCTAATGGGTCGAGGTCGCAGGCCACCACTTCCAGCGCGCCAGCCTTTGCCGCCGCTATCGCGGCAATCCCCGAACCGGCACCAAAGTCCAGCACGCGCTTGCCTTGCACCCACTGCGGCTGCTCATCCAGGTAGCGCGCCAACGCCAGGCCGCTGGCCCAGCAAAAGGCCCAATACGGAGGCTCATAGAGAATGCGCCGGGTCTCATCGGGGGTGAACTCACGGTCCATGTTCTGCGCATCAATCAGCCAGAGCTTGAGTGCCGTGCCTGGCAGCTCGGTGATCACCAGGCGCGCATCGCCGAGCAATGCGCGTAAAGACTGCTGCAGGTCGAGCGGTGTGTTCATGGTGCGCTGACAAAGGCCAGGGTGCCCACATTCTGCGTCGAGGGCTGGCTGATGATGCGTGACGGCAGGTGCAGGATCAATTGCCCGGACTGGCTGGCCCGCCCGCGCAACTCAACCCGTGCCCCGGCAGGGAAGGCTTCAGGGTTAAAGCGCAACTTGAAGGGCAATGGCTGGTTATTGCCGATGATCTTGCTGCTGGCCATCAGCCCCTGCGGGCGGCCGCGCTCGTCAACAATCAGGATCGCCAGCTCCACCTCGGCGCCTTTCGGTGCCCCGGTCAGCACACCGCTGAGTTCACGCTGATACGCCGGCAGTGGCCCCAGATCGGCCGGTGCGTCGGTTTCTGGCTGGGCCAGCACTTGAGTTTGTGGCGGTTTGGCAGGCTCGCTGCTGCAAGCGGCCAGCAAACCGACGAAACACAGCAAAACACACGTTCGTAGTGACATGAGAAGCTCCAGCGGCAGGTCAGTCGACGTCAAAAATTGTGTAAAAAGGTAGTCGGCGGACTGTATACCGTAAAGCCTATGGCTTGTCTTGCCACCGGGATGCGCCAGGGTCTGTCCCCGCTTCATTGCAAGCCGCGTCGCTGGGTAAAATTTAGCCAGGCAAGGCGCAGAGCGAAGGGAATGGTTGTTCCCTTCCCAAGCTCTGCAACGTAGCCTGGCTAAATTTGACACGCGACCCGCAGGGACGAAAGCCCACGTGGCGCAGGGCAGCGTTGCTCAAAGCTTATTGGGAACAACCAAACTACGCTTCTCGCGCCTTGCCCTGCACCACGTGGGCTTTCGTCGCGGTTGCAATGAAGCGGGGACAGACCCTAACATGGCCCTCCCATTTTTTGTTGCCGCCACCATGCACTGTCCATTCTGCGGTGCCAACGACACTAAAGTCATCGACTCGCGTCTGGTCGCCGAGGGCGATCAGGTGCGCCGCCGGCGTGAATGCCTGGCCTGTGGTGAGCGTTTCACCACCTTTGAAACAGCCGAGTTGGTGTTACCGCGACTAATCAAGCAAGACGGCAGTCGTCAGCCCTTTGACGAAGAAAAACTGCGCGCCGGCATGCAGCGAGCACTGGAAAAGCGCCCGGTCAGTGTCGAGCGCCTTGAAGCTGCCTTGGCCCATATCAAAAGCAAGCTGCGCGCCACCGGCGAACGCGAAGTCAAATCGCTGGTCGTCGGTGAGCTGGTCATGACCGAGCTGCAAAAGCTCGACGAAGTGGCCTATATCCGATTCGCCTCTGTCTATCGACGCTTCCAGGACCTCAACGAGTTCCGCGAAGAGATCGATCGACTCGCCCGTGAGCCTTCCAAAGAATGACCCTGACCGCCGAACAAGCTGTTTTAGACGCCCATTACATGGCGCGAGCCATCGAACTGGCGCGCAAAGGGCTGTACACCACTCACCCTAATCCACGGGTCGGTTGCGTGATCGTGCGCGACGGGCAGGTAGTGGGCGAAGGCTGGCACGAGCGTACGGGCGAGCCCCACGCAGAAGTCCACGCCCTGCGTGCTGCAGGCGCGTTGGCCCGTGGTGCTACCGCCTACGTCACCCTCGAGCCGTGCAGCCACCACGGGCACACGCCGCCGTGTGCCGATGGCTTGCTGCATGCGGGCATTGCCCGAGTGGTTGCAGCCATGCAAGACCCCAACCCGGAAGTCGCCGGGCGCGGGCTCAAGCGGCTTGCCGATGCGGGCGTTGACGTGCGCAGTGGCGTGCTTGAGCAAGAAGCGCGGGCACTCAACCCCGGCTTTCTTAAACGCATGGAACACGGCCTGCCGTTTGTGCGGGTCAAAATGGCCATGAGCCTGGATGGCCGCACCGCCATGGCCAACGGTGAAAGCCAATGGATCACCGGCCCGGCTGCGCGCTCGGCGGTGCAGCGCCTGCGCGCTGAAGCCAGTGTGGTGCTGACCGGCGCTGACACCGTGCTGGCCGATGGTGCGCGCCTGACCGTGCGCGGGCCTGAGCTGGGCTTGAGCCCCGAGCTGACCGCGCTGGCGCTCAGCCGTCCGCCGCTGCGGGTATTGATTGACGGGCGCTTGCGTGTGCCGCTGGATGCACCGTTTTTCAAGGCTGGCCCGGCCTTGGTCGCCACCTGCGTGCCGCCCGCCGAGCAATATCGCACCGGCCCCGAGTGCCTGGTGATCCACGGCGCCAACGGCCAGGTCGATTTGCGCAAACTGCTGGTGGCGCTGGCCGCCCGTGGCGTCAATGAGGTGCTGGTTGAAGCCGGTCCGCGTCTGGCTGGCGCCTTTGCCGAGCAAGGCCTGGTCGATGAATACCAGATATTCATCGCCGCCAAGTTTTTGGGGTCGACCGCGAGGCCGTTGCTTGAGCTGCCGCTGACCCACATGAGCGAAGCGCCGTTGCTCAAAATCACTGAAATGCGCGCGGTAGGGGATGACTGGCGAGTCACAGCCATACCTGTGTCGCCCGCGAGCGTATAATTCTCAGCCTTCGTTTAGCGCAGGTTTTGTTCTCAAGGGGAGCGCCCATGTTTACCGGCATTATCGAATCCATCGGCAACATCCGCGCACTGACCCCAAAGGGTGGCGATGTGCGGGTTTATGTAGAGACCGGCAAGCTCGATTTGAGCGACGTCAAACTCGGCGACAGCATCGCGATCAACGGCGTGTGCCTGACCGCAGTAGAGCTCCCGGGCAACGGTTTTATGGCTGACGTCAGCCGCGAAACCCTTGATTGCACCGCGTTCAACGACCTCAAAAGCGGCAGCCGGGTCAACCTGGAAAAAGCCCTGACCCCGACCACACGTCTGGGCGGCCACCTGGTCAGCGGCCACGTTGACGGCGTAGGCGAAGTGATTTCCCGCGAGGAAAACGCCCGTGCCATCGAGTTCCGCATCCGTGCACCCAAGGAACTGGCCAAGTACATCGCCCATAAAGGCTCGATCACCGTCGACGGCACTAGCCTCACGGTCAACTCGGTCAATGGCGCCGAGTTTTCTTTGACCATCATTCCGCACACCCTGAGCGAAACCATCATGGACGACTATCGTCCAGGTCGCCGGGTCAACCTTGAAGTCGACTTGCTGGCGCGCTACCTCGAACGCCTGCTGCTGGGCGAAAAATCCGCCGAGCCGACCTCGGGTGGTATCAGCGAAAGTTTTCTGGCCGCCAACGGCTACCTAAAATCCTGAAATAAGGGGGTGCCGCGTGGCGCTCAACAGCATCGAAGAACTGGTTGAAGACATCCGCCAAGGCAAGATGGTCATCCTGATGGATGACGAAGACCGCGAAAACGAAGGCGACCTGATCATGGCCGCCGAGTGCTGCCAGGCTGAGCACATCAACTTCATGGCGCGTTTCGCCCGTGGCCTGATCTGCATGCCGATGAGCCGCGAGCGCTGCGAAACGCTCAAGTTGCCGTTGATGGCGCCGCGCAATGGCTCAGGCTTTGGCACCAAGTTCACCGTGTCCATCGAAGCCGCCACCGGCGTGACCACCGGCATCTCGGCCGCCGACCGTGCACGTACGGTACAAGCCGCCGCAGCCAAAGACGCCAAGGCCGATGACATCGTCAGCCCGGGCCACATCTTCCCGCTGATGGCACAAGCGGGCGGCACCCTGGCCCGTGCTGGCCACACAGAAGCCGCCTGCGACCTGGCGCGCATGGCCGGTTTCGAGCCAAGCGGCGTGATCTGTGAAGTGATGAATGACGATGGCACCATGGCCCGTCGCCCTGAACTGGAAGCGTTTGCCGCTGAACACGGCATCAAAATCGGCACCATCGCCGACCTGATTCACTACCGGATGATCCACGAACGTACCGTTCAGCGGATTGCCGAGCAGCCACTGGACAGCGAACTGGGCCAATTCAACCTGGTGACCTATCGTGATTCTGTCGAAGGCGACGTGCACATGGCACTGACCCTGGGCAAGATCTGCGCCGAAGAGCCGACGCTGGTACGGGTGCACAACATGGACCCGCTGCGCGACCTGTTGCTGGTCAAACAGCCCGGCCGCTGGAGCCTGCGCGCCGCCATGAGCGCCGTGGCAGAGGCGGGCAGCGGTGTGGTGCTGTTGCTGGGCCACCCGTTGGACGGCGATGTATTGCTGGCGCACATTCGCGAAACAGCCGATGCGGCGCCGGTGAAAAAGCCGACCACCTACAGCATCGTCGGAGCAGGCTCACAGATCTTGCGTGACCTCGGAGTACGTAAAATGCGCCTCATGAGTTCACCAATGAAGTTCAATGCCATATCCGGTTTTGATCTGGAAGTTGTAGAATACGTGCCCGCCGAATAATGACCGGACATTTCCAGTCCCGATTCGTGGCCCAATATCCTTAAAGAACGCACGCAAGTGCGTTCTGGCTCTTTAATACGAGACATACCGAATGACCCTGAAGACCATCGAAGGTACCTTCATCGCCCCCAAAGGTCGCTACGCACTCGTCGTCGGCCGTTTCAACAGCTTCGTCGTCGAAAGCCTGGTGAGTGGTGCTGTTGATGCCCTGGTTCGCCACGGTGTAAGCGAAAGCGACATCACCATCATCCGTGCACCGGGTGCGTTCGAAATTCCGCTGGTTGCGCAAAAAGTTGCCCAGCGCAACGAATTCGCCGCCATCATCGCCCTGGGCGCTGTTATTCGTGGCGGTACTCCGCACTTCGAATACGTGGCTGGCGAGTGCACCAAAGGCTTGGCTCAGGTGTCCATGGAGTTTGGCGTACCGGTTGCATTCGGTGTGCTGACCGTTGACTCGATCGAGCAAGCTATCGAACGTTCCGGCACCAAAGCTGGCAACAAAGGCGCTGAAGCTGCAATGTCCGCTCTCGAAATGGTCAGCCTGCTGGCAGCGTTGGAGGCCAAGTGATTTCCGACGAAAGCGATCGTTTCAACCCGCGCGATCCTAAACCTGCGGATGCTGGCAAGCCCTCCAAGAGCGCCAAGCGTCGCGAAGCGCGTCAGCTCGCGACCCAAGCGCTGTATCAGTGGCACATGGCCAAGCACTCGCTGAACGAGATCGAAGCCCAGTTTCGCGTGGACAACGACTTCACTGACGTTGACGGTGCTTACTTCCGCGAAATCCTGCACGGCGTACCGGCCAATCGTACCGAGATCGATGCTGCCCTGGCGCCATGCCTGGACATCACCATCGAAGAGCTGGACCCGGTTGAACTGGCGGTTCTGCGCCTGTCCACCTGGGAACTGATCAAGCGTGTCGACGTGCCTTACCGCGTCGTGATCAACGAAGGTATCGAGCTGGCAAAAGTCTACGGCTCCACTGACGGTCACAAGTTCGTCAACGGTGTTCTGGACAAACTGGCACCTCGCCTGCGTGAAGCTGAAGTCAAGGCGTTCAAGCGCTAACTCGCGCTGTTGGCCATGGGCGAGTTTGAGCTGATCCGCAACTTCTTCGCTGCCGCGCCCTGTGCGCAAGGCGGCGTGGGCGTTGCTTTAGGCATTGGCGACGACTGCGCCCTGCTGGATGTTCCCTTCGGGGAACAGCTGGCGATCTCCACCGACACCCTGGTAGCCGGGGTGCACTTCGCAGATCCTTGCGACCCTTTCTTGCTCGGTCAGCGTGCGCTGGCCGTGGCGGCCAGTGATTTGGCGGCCATGGGCGCCACCCCTATTGCGTTTACCCTTGCCCTGACGTTGCCGACAGTTGAAGCCGCCTGGCTAGACGCGTTTGCCCGTGGTTTGAACCTGATGGCTCAGGCGTGCGACCTGCGGCTGATCGGCGGCGACACCACGCGTGGTCCACTGTGCCTTACCTTGACGGTATTTGGGCGCGTGCCCACGGGCCAAGCCTTGAGCCGCAGCGGCGCGCGCCCCGGCGACTTGCTGTGCGTGGGCGGTGAGCTGGGCAATGCAGCGGGCGCATTGCCGCTGGTCCTGGGTCAATGCAGCGCTGCCCCGGCAATTGCCGAGCCCCTGCTGGCGCATTACTGGTCACCGCAACCGCAATTTGCGCTGGGCCAAGCTCTGCGTGGCAAAGCGACCTCGGCACTGGATATTTCAGACGGTCTTTTAGCTGACTGCGGGCATATCGCACTGGCTTCGCGCGTGGGCTTGCAGATCGAAAATGACCGCGTGCCGATGTCGCTGGCCCTGCAAGAGTTTTTGGGGGATGCGGGCGCGCAAAAAGCGGCCTTGAGCGGCGGTGACGATTACGTGCTGGCCTTTACCTTGCCAGCCGTTGAACTGCCGACCTTGCTCGCTGACGGCTGGCCGATCCACGTCATCGGCCGCGTAATTGAAGGGCAGGGCGTCAGCCTTGTCGACGAGCACGGCCAGGACATCACCCCGGCAATCCGTGGTTACCAGCACTTTCATGGCCAGCCCTGACTCTTCATCGTAGGAGCTGCCGCAGGCTGCGATCTTTTGCTCTTGAACCGACCTGGTTGGGTCAGGCATCAACAGTACAGGTTGTATAGCTATCAAACTTTTTGATATTTATCTCCGATAATTCAGCCTAAGCGTCTGTAGGAACGTCCTGTTACAATGTCGACTCTGCGAATTTCCAGTCCTCAAACTGATCAGGAGCACATGGTGCCCGTCGTTTTCGTTGCTGCTTGCAAGCTCCCAACCCCCTTTGCCGAATTCACCATGCATGGCTTTTTAGAACAAGCCACGGGTCGTGAACACGTTGTGCTCAGTTTGGGCGACGTGGCAGACGGTGCTCCGGTATTAGGCCGGGTGCACTCCGAATGCCTGACCGGCGATGCCTTGTTCAGCCAGCGCTGTGATTGCGGCTCACAACTGGAAGCCGCTTTGCAGGCCATCGCCCGCGAAGGTCGTGGCGTGTTGCTGTACCTGCGTCAGGAAGGCCGTGGCATTGGTCTGTTAAACAAAGTGCGCGCTTACGCACTGCAAGATGGCGGGGCCGACACCGTTGAAGCCAACGAGCGTCTGGGCTTTGCTGCGGATCAGCGCGATTACGCTATCTGCCTGCCGATGCTTGAGCACCTGGGCGTCAATTCGCTGCGCCTGATGACCAACAACCCGCGCAAGGTCAAAGCCTTGACCGACATGGGCATCACCGTGGCGGAGCGCGTACCGCTGCACACCGGGCACAACCCGCACAACAAACTGTACCTGGCAACCAAAGCCAACAAGCTTGGGCACATGATGGGCAACCAGCACCAAGGCGAGACAGATCCGGCGTGATGCGCTACTGGCTGGCAATCCTGTTGCTGGCCGTGGGTTTACCCTGCATGGGCGCCAGCCGAGTGATCAGCCTGGCGCCATCGCTCTCTGAAATCGTCGTTGAACTGGGGGCCACCGACCTGCTGGTCGGGCGCCTCGACGCTGGCGAGTCACTTCCCGAACTGGCCGCTGTGCCCTCTGTGGGCCGCTATGGCCAATTAAACATCGAGCGTTTACTCAGCCTGCAACCCGACCTGATTCTGCTCTGGCCGGGCAGCGTTGGCGTTGCCCAGCGCGAGCAACTGCACCGCTTCAACATCCCGACCTACACCGCCGACCCTCAAACCCTTGATCAACTGATTGAGCAGATCCAAACCCTTGCCGTCGCCTTGGGGCGCCCGGAACGCGGTCAGGAACTGGCTGATCAACTGCGCGCCCGTCTGGCCGAGCTGCGCACCCGCTATCACCGCGACACGCCGCTGCGGGTGTTTTACCAAGTGTGGGATCAACCGCTCTACACCCTGGGCGGCGGGCAAATCATCAGTGATGCCTTGGCCGTGTGCGGAGCGAGTAACGTGTTTGCCGACCTCAAACTCCCCGCCCCGCAAGTCAGCGTCGAGTCGGTATTGCAGCTAAATCCACAAATAATCATTGCGAGCACCCAGGCGCAACTCGACGCCTGGAAAGCCTGGCCGCAACTGGATGCGGTCAAACACGGGCGTTTAGTGCTGTTGAGTGATAAAGGTGTTGAGCGCCCGAGCGGGCAAATGGTGCAAGCAACCGGCAGGTTGTGCGAGCAAATCGCCCCCTGATCCCTGTAGGAGCGAGCTTGCCTCGCGATCTTTTGATCTTTAAAAGATCGCGAGGCAAGCTA
>NZ_JASCPQ010000099.1:0-19583 GCF_029959305.1 Pseudomonas sp. PS01297 | reverse complement strand
CGACCGGGTTTATCAGGCTAACCGAGTCGCCCCAATCGCGAGCAAGCCCGCTCCCACAGGGTTTTTACAAGGGCATGAATTTTCGGATTAAATTCGGTGTGCACCCGGTCCAGCGTTTCAACGCCCGGCGGAAGTTGGCCGGGTCGTTGAAGTTCAAGTATTCGGCCACCGCTTCGTTGCTGAACCCCTTGATCTGATACAGGTACAGCGCCACGTGTTTGCGCGCCTGGTCTTGCTGGGCCTGAAAGTGCGTGCCGTGTTTGTTCAGTTTGCGCTTGAGGGTGGCCTGGCTCATCGCAAAATGCTGAGCCACTTCTTCCAGGCCAGGTGCGCGTTGCGCCTGATCGCGCAGGTGCACGTACAACCGGTCAAGCAGGCTGGCGTTAAAACCAAGTTCATGCAGTTGGCTTTGCGCTTGCTGGTGCGCGACTTGCCGGGCAATCGCCGAGGCATTCGACCAAGGTTGGGTCAGGTATTCGCGGGGCAGGCGCATCAGGTCGAGCTGGCCCCCGAACTGGGTGTTTTCGCCCAAGTGCACCCAGTACTGCTCCACGTAGCGCGGCTCGGGGTAGCTGAAGCTGCATTCCCACGGCAAGCGCTCGCCGCTGAGCCATTGGCTCATGGATTTGAAGGCGGTCATGCTGGCTTCCTGGACAAAGCGCAATTGCTCTTGGGCGCCGCAACTGTCGAGCCAATACACATACGCATAGCGCTCATCCAGCAACAGCCGTGGCGTCAGCAAAGGGCTGAGCAGGGCCCGATGGTGGATGACGGTTTCCAGCGCCTGATGCAGGTTTTGCGCCTGTTGCAGGGCATGGCTGGCCGGGCCGTAGTGGCCCGGCAACAAGCGTTGACCGAACAGAAAACTGCTGTCATCGGCCCCCAACAAGCGCTGGGCATTGGCGATCAGGCCGAAGAACTGTTGCGGGCTCAAGCGCGTATTGCCGCCGACAATGTCGTCATAGAACAAGCCGGTGCCGCGCAGCAGCCGATGGCTGTCGATGTCGCGGGACAATGCCAGGTCAATCAGGGTTGCGGGTTGGTAGTGCCCGGGTATAAAGCGTGTATCGGCTTCATACCAGCGGCTGTCGAGGCTCATGCCCGTTTGCTCCGTACCGGTTTGGCCCGCGCCAGGGCGAGGTTCAAGCGTTTGAGCAATTCATCGGGGGCCTCGTTGAAGGCCATGACCACCGCCGTGCTGGCCGACAAATAGACCCGCTCGCCATGCTGGCGGGTTTTATGCGCCAGGCTCTGTACTGCTTGTTGCAGTTCCAGAGCCAGCAATCGGGCCTGGCTTTCGCCGGTGTTTGGCAGCAGCACCACAAAGCGGTCGCCGGCCAGGCGGCAGAGCAGGTCGTGGCGGCGCAGATTGAGCAGCAACAGCTGACTCAAGGCTTGTAGCACCGAGTCGCCTTCCGCGTGGCCATAGTGCTGATTGAGCGAGGCGAAATCGTCAATGTCCAGCGCCAGCAATGACAGCGGTTGTTGCTGCTCAAGGCTCTGTGCCATGCAGTCGCTGACCTGACGCTTGAGGTAATCGGCACCGCCCAGCGGGGTGAGTTTGTCGAACAGGCGATGCTCGCGGAATATGCGTTCGCGCTTTTCCATCTGCTGGTTGATGGCTTGCTGTTCACGGTGCCAGTGGTACAGGCCGAGGGTCAGAAGAACCATCCCGACCGGCATCGGCCCGGATTCGAGCCAGTGGTTCCAGCCCAGGTGTTTGGGCAGGCGAATAAATTCGTCGAGAACGTCCATCCACCAGGAAAAGAAGATGCAGCACAGGCCGATCGACAGGTAATTGGTGACCCGTCCTGTGGGGCGGCTTTTAAGCACCAGCACCAGCCACAGCAGCACAAACAGCGCGGTGCCACCTTCGCCGATGATGTCCAGCCACTGCCACTCGTGAAAGGCCTTGGGCGTGCCGAACGCCAGGTTCAGCAGCACGCCGATATTGGCGGCCAGTACCAGCAACCCGAGTTTCCAGCGATGATGCTTAAGGATGTTGAGCCAAGTCATGACGGGTCTACCCAAACGTAATGCAGGCCAGCAGAACAGAGCTCTGTGACAGCGATGTTACGAGGTGTGAGGGTCGAATCAGCTCAAGGGTCCTGCCTAAAATCGTTGATATGAAGTGTGTAGGAGCGAGCTTGTCTCGCGATCTTTTGATGCTTTAAAAGCTCGCGAGGCAAGCTCGCTCCTACTGGATCTTTGTCTAAAAAAGGTCAAATCAGCTCATCCGGCGCGGATTACCCCCCTAAAAGCCTCTATTTCCGGGGGGTGTGCCGGGCACTGTCACGGCACTGTCATTGAGCCCCCCTAGCGTTCGCTCCCAAGTTGTCGGGCCATTTGCCTGGCCTTAAGCGCGAATTGGGGGAGTGCAAACATGTACAAGGGTCGCAGCAAGACGCAATGGGTAGGCTTTACGTTCAGTGCATTGGCCATGGCCATTGCCAGCGAACGCTTGAGCGCCGCCGAGGCTTCGGTCGCCGGTGCCACTGAACACGTTGAAGTGGTCGGGCAGGCCGTGAGCCTGGACAAGGCGCTCAAGCAGCAACGCAATTCGGACACCATCCAAAGCGTGGTGCACGCCGATGGCGTCGCGCAGTTGCCGGACGCCAACGTCGCCGAAGCGGTACAGCGCCTGCCGGGCATCAGCATCGAGCGCGATCAGGGCGAAGGCCGTTTCGTCAGCGTGCGCGGCCTGGGCCCGGACCTGAACAGCGTGACCATCAACGGCACGCTGGTGCCGTCCCCAGAAAGCAAACGCCGCGCCGTAGCCCTCGACGTGTTGCCTTCTGAGTTGGTGCAGTCGCTGTCAGTGATCAAAACCCTGACCCCGGACATGGACGCCAACTCGCTGGGCGGCACGGTCGACGTGCAGAGCCTGTCGGCCTTTGACCACGACGGCCTGTTCTACACCGCCACCACCCAGGCCGGTTACAACAAGAACACTCACCAGACCAGCCCCAAAGTGTCGGGCGCCATCAGTGATCGCTTCAGCCTCGGCGACGGCATCGACAACTTCGGTGTGGCGGCAGCCCTGAGCTGGAACAAGCGCGATTTTGGTTCGGACAACGTCGAAACAGCCGGTGCCTGGGACTTTACCGACGGTGCCAAACTCAACAGCTTCGAGCAGCGGGTGTACGACATCAGTCGCGAGCGCTCCGGGGGCGGTCTGAACTTCGACTACAAGCCCGACGACGACACCAAACTCTACCTGCGCACGCTGTACAGCCGCTTCAAAGACAGCGAGATCCGCAACTCGGACTCGATTGAATACGCCAACCCGCAAGCCGAAGGCGAATTGGGCAAGGCCAAAGCCAAGCGCAAACTCAAGCAGCGCGACGAGACTCAGGAAATCCAGTCTTACGTGTTCGGCGGCGAGCGCAGCATGGGGTTGTGGACTTTGAGCGGGCAGGCCGGTTACAGCGAGTCCAGCGAAGACAGCCCTGCGGGCATTGCCGGGGCGACTTTCAAAAGCATTTCAAGCTTCCCCGACAGCGGCTGGTACGACTCGGAAAAGCCCCGGCCGATCATCGGCGCGGGTTTTTATGACCCGGCCAACTTCATTCTCGACAAAGTCGACGTGAAGAAAGAAATCACCAAAGACAAAGAAAAGAACATCCGCCTCGACCTGGCGCGCGACTACGACGTGGACGGGTACGCCTCGCAGTTCAAGTTCGGCGGCAAAGTCAGCCGTCGCAGCAAAGACAACGACACCGAAGCCTGGACCTACAAAAACTTCTCTAAGTTGGGTTTCAGCGATGACCAGTTGAACCTCGACCGCTTCAGCAAGGGCGAGCTGGATTACGCCCTCGGCCGTTATGGTCCGGGCATCAGCGCGGGCGCGATCAAAGACCTGATCGGCGGGCTGAACCGCGACAAGTTCTACAACGAGCAGGGCTCGCGGGTAAATGACTTCACCATGCACGAAGACATCAACTCGGCGTACCTGATGAACACCGTAGACATCGACGACTGGCGCTTTATCGCTGGCCTGCGCTACGAAGGCACCGAGTTCGACGCCAAGGGCACGGGCATCCGCAACGGCGTGTATGAAGCCCAGGACACCAAGCGCGACTATCACCACTGGTTGCCGGGCCTGCATGCGCGCTACCAGTTGGCGAAAAACACCCAGGTGCGTGCCGCCTGGACCAACGCTGTGGTGCGCCCGACCTTTGGGCAGCTGGCGCCGGGCTTTGTGATCGAGGATGACAAGGCTGAATTTGGCAACCCGAACCTCAAACCGCTGGAGTCGAGCAACTTCGACCTGGGCATTGAGCACTTCATGGGGCAGGCCGGTACGGTGTCGGCGTTCCTGTTTTACAAAGACATCAAAAACTTCGTCTACAACAATGATCTGGCCGGTACGGGCGCGTGGCGCGACTTTACCGAGGCGCATTCCTATGCGAACGGTGACAACGCCAAGCTGTACGGCCTGGAACTGGCCTACTCGCAGAAGTTCGATTGGTTGCCTGCGCCCTGGAACGGCGTGATTGTTGGCGCGAACACCACCTTCAGCCGCTCCAACGCCAGCATTAAAGGCTACGACGCCGCGTCCGGGCAAACCCTTAAGCGCGACATCGACTTGCCGAGCCAGTCCAACACCGTCGGCAACCTGATGCTCGGCTGGGAGGACGACAAGCTCAGCGTGCGCCTGTCAGCCAACTACAAATCGGCCTACCTCTATGAACTGGCCGGGGTCAACGACAAAGCCCACGACACCCATGTGGCTGCGCAGACCTTTGTGGACTTCAGCGCGCGTTACTCGCTGACCAAAAACCTGCAAGTGAGCTTTGACGCGCAGAACCTGACCGACCAGCCGTACTTCGTCTACAGCGGCAACAGCCGTTACAACAACCAGTACGAAGAGTACGGCCCCACCTACTCTGTAGGCCTGACCTTCACCCATTTCTAAAGCATTGGCGTTTTCTGTAGCCGCTGCCGAAGGCTGCGATAAGGGCCGCAGGACCTTCGCTTTCGAGCAAGAGCGGGGTCGCTGCGCAACCCATCGCAGTCTGCGGCAGCGGCTACAGATACGGCTTCAACGGACGGTATATCCATGTTTCTTTTGTTCAAACACCCACCGCGGCTTTTACCTTTGCTGGTGTGCCTGGCCGCTGGCAGCGCACAGGCTGCGCAAATCACTGCACCCACCCTGCAATCCTGGGGCACGGGCAAAGCCCAGGCGCTGGGTTACCTGCCCACAGGCGATGATCGCCTGGCCGTGAGCAAGCGCGACGGTCTGCGGCTGCTCGATGCGCAAGGCAAAACCCTGAGCCAGATCGCCGGCTCGTTCGCCGGGCTGGACAGCCGCCCCCTGGGCGACAACGTACTGGTGGCCAGCCAGGACAAGGCCAAGCAGCAAGTTGCGTTGTTCAGCCTGGACCCGAAAACCCGCGAGTGGCAGACACCGACGTACCTGCCCAAACGCGACTACGCGGTAAATGGCGTGTGCCTGTACCGCGATCAGGCGAGCAATGTGTACCTGTTTACCGTGGGTGAAGAGGGCAAAGGTGAGCAATGGCTGGTGGCGGCGGACAGCAAACAACTGGCCGCACCGCTGTTGGTACGCAGCCTGCCAATGCCGCCGCAAGCCAAGTTCTGCCAGGTTGAGGATGCGGCGCAGCAACTGTTCGTCAACGAAGAAAACGTCGGCTGGTGGGCATACCCGGCCCATGCCGAGTCTGATGTTGAACGCTTGCCGGTGGCCATCGTCGAGCCCTTCGGCAACGTCAAAAAGGCCGCAGGCGCCATGGCCGTGGTGCCCGGTGGCCTGCTCGGGCTGGACCCCGAAGCCGCGCAATTAAACCTCTATCAACAGCAAGGCAAGCGCTGGTCACCGGTGGCCAGCCTGGCGCTTGACGGTGTGACCGAGCCTGAACATCTGGCCCTGCGTGAAACCGCCAAAGGGCTGGATGTACTGGTGCAGGACGGCGCGACCAATCGTCTGTTCCAAGGCTCGCTCAACTGGAAAGCCACGCCGGTGGCTCTGCCGCCCGTGCTGCCGGTGGTCAAGCCGCTGGTGCAGACCGACGTGGTGATGAGCCAGGGCGATGCTGCCGATGACCCGGCGATTTGGGTCAACCCCAAAAATCCGGCGCAGAGCCGCGTGCTGGGCACCAACAAACAACAAGGGCTTGAGGTGTACGACTTGCAAGGCAAGCGCGTGCAGCACTTACCGGTAGGGCGCCTGAACAACGTTGATGTGCGTCCGGGGTTCACCTTGGGTTCGCACACCGTTGACCTAGCGGTCGCCACTAACCGTGATCACAACAGCTTGAGCGTGTTCAGCATTGATCGTGAGTCTGGCGTGTTGAAAGCCGTGGGCGAGATCGCCACGCCGGTCAAAGACATCTACGGACTGTGCCTGTTCAAGGCGCCGTCGGGCGAGATCTACAGCTTCGCCAACGACAAGGACGGGACCTTTGTGCAACACCGTCTGTTTGCCAAGGGTGATCAGGTGCAAGGCGAGCTGGTACGCCAGTTCAAGGTGCCGACCCAGCCTGAAGGTTGCGTCGCCGACGACCAGCGCCAACGCCTGTTTTTGGGTGAAGAAGATGTGGCGGTGTGGGCCGTGGATGCGCGCCCGGATCAACCCGCTACGTTGACCAGCGTGATCAAGGTCGGTGAGCAGGTGCATGACGACATCGAAGGGCTGGCGCTGTACCAGACCGAAAAAGACAACTACCTGGTGATCTCAAGCCAAGGCAATGACAGCTACGTGGTGGTCGATGCCGAGCCGCCGTTTGCCCTGCGCGGTGCCTTCCGGGAGGGCGTGAACGCCGAAGCCGGGATTGACGGCACCTCCGAAACCGATGGCCTCGACGTGACCTCAGCCAACCTCGGCGGGCCGTGGAGCAAAGGCATGCTGGTGGTGCAGGACGGCCGCAAGCGCATGCCCGAGCAGGCCCAGAACTTCAAGTACATCCCGTGGAGCGACGTGGCCAAGGCCTTGCACCTGCCATAACCCGGTCACACGGGGGGTGTATTTAAATCAACAGTCATCAGGAGTTACAACATGCAAGCAACCATGGAACACATGACCATTTGGGGTCTGATCAACGATGCCAGTCTGCTGGTGAAAGGCGTGATGTTGATACTGCTCGCGGCCTCGGTATTGAGCTGGTTCTTGATTGTGCGCCGTAGCGCCATCCTGCGCCGCAGCGAGCGCGACATTGAAAACTTCACCCAGCGCTTGCGGGCGCCGGGTGACCTGGGCGCGCTGTACCGTGAAAGCCGCGACGCCAGCAACCCGGATGCCGGTGCCGAGCAGGTGTTTGTGGCGGCCTACAGCGAATACGCGCAGCTTCGCCAGCAGCCGGGCATTGATGCTGACGGGCTGATGCAAGGCATTGAACGCTCGCTGTATGTGGCCATTACCGAGCAGGAAATCCGCCTCGAAAAAGGCCTGCAATTTCTGGCCACCGTTGGCTCGGTCAGCCCGTATATCGGCCTGTTTGGCACCGTGTGGGGGATCATGAATTCCTTTATCGGTTTGTCCCAGGTGCAGCAGGCCACGCTGTCGACTGTGGCACCGGGCATTGCCGAAGCCTTGATTGCCACCGCGATTGGCTTGTTTGCCGCGATCCCGGCAGTCATCGCCTACAACCGTTTCTCGTCCCGTGGGCAAACCCTGCTGACCCGCTATTACAGCCTCGGCAATGAACTGCAAATGCGCTTGTACCGTGGCTTTCACGCGGGTTCACGGAACATGGCCGCTGCCGCTTAACAGGGAGTTTGAAGATGCTTGCTCGACCACAGCGCAAACACGGGCCCAAGGCCGAAATGAACGTAGTGCCCTACATCGACGTGATGCTGGTGCTGCTGGTGATTTTTATGGTGACTGCGCCGATGTTGACCCAGGGCGTCAAAATTGACCTGCCCAAAGTCGCCAGTGAAGCGTTGGCCAATGACACCCAGCAGAAAATCCTCACCTTGTCGGTCAAGGCTGATGGCGGCTACTACTGGAACCTGGGCAGCGAACTGGACACCAAAAACCAGACCGACAGCGCCGTCAGCCTTGAAGAGCTGCAAGCCAAGATTGGCCAGGTGGTGGCGCAAGACGGCGACACCCAGGTGTATATTCGTGCCGACAACGACGCCGGTTACGGCAGCGTGGTCAAGGCCATGGCGGCCTTGCAACAAGGCGGTGTGACCAACCTGGGGCTGGTCACAGAGGCCCCGCAATGAGTGCCGCGTTGATGAGTGCCGGGCACGTTGAGGCCCGGCCGCTGCCCTGGACCCGGCTGTGGCACAACAGCCAGGCGGTGGCGGTCACGGTTGCGCTGCACAGTGCGGTGATTGCGTTTTTAGTGCTGGGCTGGAGCATGGAGCACGAAATGGCCGTGCCCGCGCCGAGTACCTTGAAAACCCGCCTGGTGATGATGCCCGCCGAACCTGTGGTGGCGCCGCCTGAACCCACACCGCAGCCGGTGGTGGTGCCGCCGCCGGTAGTCGAAGCCAAACCCGAAGTGGCCAAGCCAGACCCGCAGATACAGGCACGCAAACTGGAACAGGCGGCGTTGGCGCGTAAACGGGTAGAGGAGCAAAAGCAGCTCAAAGAAGAGCAGCAAAAAATGGCGCAGCAACGCGCCGAACAGGTCGAGATGCAACGTCAGCAAGTGGCGGCTGAAGCGGCTGCGCAGCAAGCCCGTGTGGCAGCGGATAACGCCAAGCGTGCGCAACAGGCGGCTGCGGCGGCGGATGTGCGGCAATACTTGCCGATCAGCAAACAGGCCCCGGACTACCCGCAGCGTGCGCTGGACAAAGGCATTGAGGGGGATTGCACGGTTGAGTATTCGGTGACGCCGCAGGGCAAGGTTGAAAGCCCCAAAGTGGTAGGTGACTGCCACCCGGCGTTTATTCGCCCGTCATTGGTGGCGGCAGCCACGTTTCGCTATCAGCCGCGCATCGTCGATGGTCAGGCAGTGACAGTGCCGGGGGTGCGTAATACGTTTCACTATAAAATCCGCTGACTCATCCAAGAGCAACACGGCTCAAGGGTGGGAGCGGGTTTGCTCGCGATTCGCTTCAGTGCGCCTCATTTGCCCGGCAAAGAAGCGTCATCGTTAACGATCATCGCGAGCAAGCCCGCTCCCACAGTTTTTGGTGTGAGCTTCAATAAATACCTGACAAGCATCAACGCGAAACCCGCGTCCTTGACCTATGCTGCATGCGTTTTCAAGCACAAGGAGATGGCCGTGAACGCGCCCGCTACGACCCCGCCGCCGGCAACGGCAAAAGTTAAGTTACCCATAGGTCTGGTCATCGCCATTGTGGCGATGGTGGGCGTTTTACTGATGCCGTTGCCCGCCGACTTGCCGGTCGCCGGGCACCGGATGTTGGCGATTCTGGTGTTTGCCGTGGTGGTGTGGATCACCGAAGCGGTGTCATACGAAGCCAGCGCCATCATGATTACGTCGCTGATGGCGTTTTTGATTGGCATGGCGCCGACCCTGGCGGACCCGTCGAAAATCTACGGCACCAATGCCGGGATCACCATGGCCCTCACCGGGTTTTCCAATGCCGCGCTGGCGCTGGTGGCCGGCGCGCTGTTTATTGCAGCAGCCATGACCCACACCGGGCTGGATCGGCGCATCGCGCTGGTGACCCTGTCACGCATCGGCACCAGCACCCGGCGCATTTTGATCGGGGCGATTGCGGTGACCATTCTGCTCAGCCTTGTGGTGCCCAGCGCCACCGCGCGCAGTGCATGTGTGGTGCCGATCATGATGGGGGTGATTCTGGCGTTTGGCGTCGACAAGCGCTCCAACATCGCCGCCGGGATCATGATTGTGGTAGCGCAGGGCACCAGTATCTGGAACGTAGGCATTCAAACCGCCGCCGCGCAGAACCTGCTGACAGTCGGCTTTATGGACAAGATGCTCGGCGAGCGGGTCAATTGGCTCGACTGGCTGATCGCCGGTGCGCCGTGGGCCATCATCATGTCGGCGGTGTTGCTGTTTGTGGTGCTGAAAATGCTCCCGCCGGAAAGCGACAGCATCCCGGGCGGTAAAGAAGCCGTGGAAAAATCACTGGCCGAACTGGGCCCCATGACCGGGCCGCAGAAGCGCCTGATGGCAGTATCCATCGCGCTGTTGCTGGGCTGGGCCACGGAGGGCAAGTTGCACAGCTTCGACACCACCTCCATCACCTACGCCGGGCTGGTGATCCTGTTGCTGCCGCGTTACGGGGTAATGACCTGGAAGGACGTGCAGTCGCGTATCCCGTGGGGCACGGTGATTGTGTTCGGTGTGGGCATCAGCCTGGGGACGGCGTTGCTGACCACCCAGGCCGGGCAATGGTTGGGCGGGCAGGTGGTGCATAACACCGGGCTGGATCAGGTCGGGCCGCTGGGCATTTTTGCGATTCTGGGGGCGTTTCTGATTTTGATTCACCTGGGCTTTGCCAGTGCGACGGCGCTGACATCGGCCTTGTTGCCCATTCTGATTGCGGTCTTGCAGACCTTGCCGGGTGAATTCAGCCGCTTGGGTATGACCATGCTGCTGGGCTTTGTGGTGAGCTACGGCTTTATCCTGCCCATCAACGCCCCACAAAACATGGTGTGCCTGGGCACACAAACCTTCACCGCCAAGCAATTTGCCAAGGTCGGCTTGATAGTCACCGTGGTGGGTTACCTGCTGATGTTGCTGTTTGGCGCGACGTACTGGAGCTGGCTGGGCTGGATGTAACCCCTCCTGTAGGAGCGAGCTTGTCTCGCGATCTTTTGATCGTTAAAAGATCGCGAGGCAAGCTCGCTCCTACAGAGTGGATTTAGCTACCACCTTCGCTGCGCCCGCCGCTGCTGACTTCGGCGGGTACATCTTCGCCAGCCATGCGTTTGCGGAACAATGAGGTGCGGGCCAGCAGCAAGGTGGTCACCGGCACGGTAATCGCCAGCAGAATCGGGATCAGCCAGGCGTGCAGGACCGGTGTCGATTTAAGTGCCGAGAAATATACAATCGAGGCCAGTGCCACGCACCAGGCGCCAAGGGTTGAAGCCAGTGCAGGCGGGTGCATGCGCTGGAAAAAGTCCTTGAGGCGCAGCATCCCGATGGCTCCAAACAGCGCAAACAGGCTGCTGACCACCAGCAGCACGGCCACCGGTATCTCGATCCAGAGCGACAGCTCGCTGACGGAATTCATTCAATTACCTCCCCACGCAGCAGGAACTTGGCCAGCGCAAACGAGCCGACAAACCCGAACAGGGCGATCAGCAAGGCGGCCTCAAAGTAGGTGTCACTGGCATAACGTATGCCCAGCACCAGCATCATCAGCATGGCCACGATGTACAGGTAGTCCAGCGCCAGAACCCGGTCCTGGGCCGAGGGGCCTTTAAACAGGCGGACCACGGTCAGTACCATCGCCAGGCTAAAGAAAAACAGGCTGATCAGGATGGCATTGGAGAGCAGGGCACTCATTCAAAGATCTCCATCAAGGGGCGCTCGTAAGCCGTTTTGAAGTGTTCGATAAATTGCGCTTCGTCATCCAGGTCAAAGACGTGCAACAACAGCACGCTGCGGTCCAGCGCCAGTTCGGACCAGACCGTACCCGGTACTACGGTGGTGATCATCGACAAGGCCGCGAGGCCGTTGGCGTCACGCAGGTCGAGGGGGATTTTGATGAACCGCGAGCGTGGCGGGCGCTTGCCAGCATTGAGCACGCCCCAGGCCACGGCGATGTTGGACATGATCACGTCACGCCCCACTAAAAAGAACAACTTGAGGATCACACCCGGACGGTGGATGTGAATCGGCAGGGGCCGCAGGGGCGCGAACATGATCGGCGCCAAAAAGCCCAACGCTGCACCGAGCAACAGATTGCCCGCGCTCAATGACAAGTTGAGCAACAACCACAGTGCCCACAACGCCAGGGACAACCACGGTGCCGGGAATAAACGCTTCATGGCTGCACCTCCTGCAACGCCGCTTTGGCAGTGGGGCCAGGCACAGGGCGAGACTCCAATACTGCCTGCACATAACGCTCTGGGTTGCTCAAGGTCTCGGCGGCGGCTTGGGTAAAGCGCAACAGCGGCTCAGCCTTGACCGTCAGGACCACGCACAGCGCCAGCAGCAACACGATGGGCATGCATTCAAGGCGACGCAGGATCGGTGAAGGCCGCTCCAGGGGTGTCCAGAAGCGCTGGATGCCCATGCGCGAGAACGCGATCAAAGAGGCCAGCCCGGACAGAATCAGCAAAGCCAGCAAGCACCAGGCGGCGGTAGACACCGGGGCATTGATCTCGTTGCCCAGCCCGGCCGGGTTGAGCAGCGCGTTGAGCAAGCTGAGCTTGCCGATAAACCCGGACAGCGGCGGCATGCCAATAATCAGCAGGGCACAGGCGATAAAGCTCAAGCCCAGAAACGCCATCGCCCACGGAATAATCTGCCCGACCACGACGTTTTGCTCGTCGTCCAGGTTGGTCCCGCGCGGGGGCGGCTCAACGATGGAAGGTAATGCTTCAGCATCTTCTTCGTACAGCGTCTCACTGGATGAGCGCGAACGTTCAATCAGTTCGGCCAGCAAGAACAGCGCACTCAGTGCCAGGGTGGAGCTGACCAGATAAAACAGGGCCGCCGCAATCAGGTTGGGTTGGGCAAAACCCACCGCCGACAACAGAATGCCGGCCGACACCAGAATGCTCAGGCTGGCCATGCGCTCCAGGCGCTGGGCTGCGAGGATGGCAATGGCGGCGCAGACAATGGTTGCCATGCCGCCGTAGATCAACCAGTCGCTGCCAAAGTAGGCCGAAGCCCCGGCCTGGCCCGAGAACAGCAGCGTCCAAAGGCGCAATACGGTGTAGATCCCGACCTTGGTCATGATCGCGAACAGCGCCGCTACCGGTGCGCTGGCCGAGGAGTAGGCGGGCACCAGCCAGAAGTTCAGCGGCCACATGCCGGCTTTTGCCAGAAAAGCGATGGCCAGAATGGCCGCACCGGCGTGCAACAAGCCACGATCGGCTTCGGGCACCAAAGGGATTTTAAACGCCAGATCGGCCATGTTCAGCGTGCCGGTGACGCCATAGATCAACGCAGCACCAATGAGGAACAGTGACGAAGCCAGCAGGTTGATCGCGATGTAATGCAGGCCCGACGACACCCGTGCCTTGCCCGAACCGTGCAGCATCAGGCCGTAGGAGGCCGCCAGCAACACCTCGAAAAAAACGAACAGGTTGAACAGGTCGGCGGTCAGGAAAGCGCCATACAACCCCATCAACTGGATCTGGAACAGCGCATGGAAGCTGGAACCGGCGCGGTCCCAGCGGGCCATGGCGAACATCAGCGCGCAACTGGCGATCACCCCGGTAAGCACCAGCATCAGCGCCGACAAGCGATCCACAACCAGCACAATGCCGAACGGCACTTGCCAGTTGCTTGGCAGGTACACGCCTATCGATGTCGGGCTGCCGGTTTGTTGCGTCCAGAGCAGCAAGGTGATTGAGATGCACAGCCCGAGCAGGGTCGAGCCGAGGTTGATGCGGGCTTTGAGCGGGCGATGTTTTTCGCCCAGCAACAGCATGCACGCAGCGGTAAACAGCGGTAGCAGGATGGGCGCGACGATCAAATGCGGCATCAAATTCATTCTTTAGGCTCCCGGCCATCCACATGGTCGGTACCGGTCAGGCCGCGAGAGGCCAGCAAGACCACCAGAAACAGCGCGGTCATGGCAAAACTGATGACGATGGCGGTCAACACCAGTGCCTGCGGCAAAGGGTCGGTGTAGTTGAGCAAGTCTTGCGGCACGCCTTCTTTGATCACCGGCTCCTTGCCGATGAACAGGCTGCCCATGCTGAAAATAAACAGGTTGACCCCGTACGACAGCAAGCACAGGCCCATCACCACCTGAAAGGTTCGAGGGCGCAGGATCAGCCAGGTACCAGAGGCGGCAAGCACCCCGATAGCAATAGCGATAACTTCTTCCATCAGGCAGCTCCCGTCTTGGATTGGAGGGCGGGACGATGGGCTCGTACCGATTGGTGAGCCAGCGCTGTGAGAATCAGCAGCGTGGCGCCGACCACAACGGCAAACACACCAATGTCAAAAAACAGCGCACTGGCCACGTGAATCTCACCCAGCACCGGCAAGCTGAAATGCGCGGTATGGGTGGTCAGGAATGGGTAGCCCCACAGCAGCGAGCCCAGCCCGGTCAATGTGGCACAAAGCAACCCGGTACCCATCCAGCGCAACGGCCGCAGGCTCATTTGTGCCTCGACCCACTGCGTGCCGGCCACCATGTATTGCAGGATGAACGCCACCGACATCACCAGGCCTGCGACGAAACCGCCGCCCGGCTGGTTGTGACCGCGCATAAACAGGTACATCGAGACCATAAAGGCGATAGGCAGTAGCAAGCGCACCAGCACCGCTGGCACCATCATGAAGCCCAAGGCGGTATCGCTGGCGCTGCGCGGGTTCACCAGGTCGGTGACCACGTCTTTGGCCAGCAAGCGCTGCTGGGCAGGCAATTGCATGCTTTCTTTGGGAGGGCGGAACCGGCGTAGTAGGGCGAACACGGTCAGGGCCACGGCGGCCAGTACGGTGATTTCACCCAGGGTGTCGAAACCGCGGAAATCCACCAGCATCACGTTCACCACGTTGGTGCCGCCGCCTTCGGGCAACGCACGGCTGAGGAAGAACGAAGAGATGTGGTTCGGGGTTTGCCGGGTCAACATGGCGTACGACAGCACCGCCATGCCGCCGCCGACGGCGATCGACAACAGCAAGTCGCGCAGACGACGGATACGGGCTTTGTTCAGGGTGCCAGGCAGCGGCGAGACTTCTTCGATACGGCGTGGCAGCCAGCGCAGGCCCAGCAGGATGAGCACCGTGGTTACTACCTCAACCACCAGTTGGGTCAAGGCCAGGTCCGGCGCCGAGAACCAGACGAAGGTCACGCAGGTCATCAAGCCGCACACACTGACCATGGTCAAAGCGGCCAGACGGTGGTACTTGGCTTGCCAGGCGGCACCAATGGCACAGGCAATTGCCAGCAGCCACAAGGTCACAAACACAATGGAGCCCGGAATGTTCGGCCGGTCGCCCCAGCTCAAACCGCTGTAGAGCATCGGGATCAGCCCGGCAACCACCGCCGCCAACACCAGCAGGAACAACTGGGTTTGCAGGCGCAAGGTGCTCACGCGCCGCTCGACGCGCCGCGCCCGGCGCATAATCACCACCATGCTGCGTTCGAAGAAACGCTTGCCGTTGAAGTACCTGATCAGCGGCGGCAGCGGGAAGCGCTCAAGCTTGAGCTGCTTGCGCAACAACACGTACAGCACGATACCGCCGGACATGGCGATCAGGCTCATGATCATCGGGGCATTCAGACCGTGCCAGATGGCCAGGCTGTATTCGGGCAGCTCGCCCCCCACCACCGGTTGCGCGGCCGCAGCAAGCAGCGGGCCGACAGTGTGGGCCGGGAAGATGCCGACCATCAGGCAGGTAAACACCAGCAGCTCGACTGGCGCCCGCATCCAGCGCGGCGGCTCGTGCGGAGTGTGCGGCAGGTCGGTGGCAGGCGGGCCGAAGAACACATCCACGGTAAAACGCAGCGCGTAAGCAACGCTAAACGTACCGCCAATGGTAGCGATGACAGGCAGGGCAATTTCGACCCAGGCCGTGGAGTTGATGAACACCGTTTCGGCGAAGAACATTTCTTTCGACAAGAAACCGTTGAGCAACGGCACACCTGCCATCGACGCACTGGCCACCATCGCCAGCGTGGCGGTGTACGGCATCAGTTTGAACAGGCCGCTGAGCTTGCGGATATCCCGCGTGCCGGTTTCGTGGTCGATAATCCCGGCCGCCATGAACAGCGAGGCCTTGAAGGTGGCGTGGTTGAGGATATGAAACACCGCCGCCACGGCCGCCAGCGGGCTGTTAAGGCCCAGCAGCAGGGTGATCAGGCCCAGGTGGCTGATGGTCGAATAGGCCAGCAGGCCCTTGAGATCGTTTTGAAACATTGCGCAGTACGCGCCGAGCACCAGGGTGCAGGCCCCGGCGCCACTGACAATCCAGAACCATTCTTCGGTGCCGGACAGGGGCGACCACAGGCGCGCCAACAGGAATACCCCGGCCTTGACCATGGTTGCCGAGTGCAGATAAGCCGAAACCGGAGTCGGCGCCGCCATGGCATGGGGCAGCCAGAAATGAAACGGGAATTGTGCACTTTTGCTAAGGGCGCCGATGAGAATCAGCGGCAACAGAATGGGGTACAGGCTGTGAGCTTTAATCTGATCGCCTGCGGCCAGCACGACATCCAGATCATAGCTGCCGACAACATGGCCGAGCAGCATGACCCCCGCCAGCAGGCACAAGCCCCCGGCGCCAGTGACCATCAGCGCCATATAGGCGCCGCGTCGGGCGTCGGAGCGGTGGTGCCAATAGCCGATCAGCAGGAACGAGAAGAGGCTGGTCAGCTCCCAGAAAAATACGATCTGGATCAAGTTGCCCGAAATCACCAGGCCGAGCATTGCGCCCATAAACGCCAGGAAAAACGAGAAGAAGCGCGGCACCGGGTCTTCGGGTGACATGTAGTAACGGGCGTACAGAGACACCAGCGCGCCAATGCCCAGGACCAGAATCGAGAACAGCCAGGCAAACCCGTCCATGCGCAGGACAAAATTGAGGCCGATACTCGGCAGCCACATGAACTCTTCACGAATCACCCCACCATGGGCGATTTGCGGATAGAGCAGGGCAACTTGAACTAAGCCGATCAGAGCAATCAAACCGGCCAGCAGTGATTCACTGTTACGTGCGTTGTGCGGCAAAACAGCCGCCAGACAGCTGCCAATAAATGGCAGAAGCAGTAGAACTATCAGGGACATAGGCTTCTAATCTGCAGGAGTTTGCGAACGATCATACGTGGCGACTTGACGATCACCAACAACGGATCTGTAGAGGAATCCTACAAAATGTGTGCAAAACTTTAACAACGAGCCGGGTCTCTTCCTTATTGACCCGCTTGCGTGATGCGAGCGTCGCCCCCATACGTGGGGGCGAGTCATGCCAGATGATGAGGTTTAACCGGGTGAATGGGGTGCAAAAGCATCACTCGCAGGCTTGGTTACCTTGCTTTTCATCCGACTCGCTGGGCGTTTTACCTTTTGTTTTTAACTCACTAACGATCACCGCTGCAACAATCAATAGCGCACCGAGCAATGCGATGCCGGGCAAACGCTCCCCGGCAATACGCCCGACGATCCCGGCCCATACCGGCTCGCCGGCGTAAATAAGCGTGGCGCGGGTCGGTGAAACACTCTTTTGTGCCCAGTTCATCGCCACTTGAATAATCGCGCTCGCAGCCCCCAGGCCCACCGCGCTGATCAGCAACAGCCAAGAGAAGTCAGGGATGGCCTCGCCGCTCGGCACCACCATCAAGAAGGACAGAATAGACGCGGTGGCGAGTTGCACCACGGTCACCCGTCGCACATCGACTTTGCCGGCATAAGCGCTGATCAGGATTATTTCGGCGGCGATGGCGATAGCGCTGATCAGGGTCACGATCTCGCCCTGGCTGAAGTTCAGCGCTGCACCATTGGGCCCGGACAGCAGCATCAAGCCGGTAAACGCCATTACGATACCGATACTCGGCATCAAGCCAGGTCTGCGGCCTAGAACCAGCCACTGCAGCAACGGCACGAAAGGCACGTAAAGAGCGGTGATAAAGGCGGACTGGCTGCTGGGAATGGTTTGCAGGCCTACGGTTTGCAAGCCGTAACCGAACATGATTGCCGTACCAATGAAAAACCCGGCTTTGAGCTCCAGACGTGTGAAGCCGCGCAAGCTTCGCCAGGAAAACAGCGCCACGATCGTCGCCGCGGCAGCAAAGCGCAGGCCGACAAAAAACATCGGGCCGCTGGACGTCAATGCATGCTGTACCAACAAAAAGGTGCCGCCCCAGACCATGGTGATCAGGATCAGCACACATTCTGCTTTACTGAAACGAGCCGTTATCGACCCGAGCTTGGAAGTTTTCAACGTTGACATAACCTTGCACGCCACAAGATGAGAGACGCACAATGCGTCAAAGCTGAGCAGTATACTGCGCACCCCTATAGAGTGAGCAATATAGTGCCCAACGAAATTCCCCATTCTGATCCGTCACAGAGAGGTTTCATGCAACGTACTTCGGTATTGCAGCACGTCAGTCAGAACGTTCGGCGCTTGAGGCTGCTCGCTCACCTGAGCCAAAGTGCACTGTCTGATTTGTCGGGTGTCAGCCGCCGGATGCTGGTTGCGATAGAGGCAGGCGAGAAAAACGTCAGCCTGAGCACCCTTGATCGGGTGGCAGAGGCGTTGAACGTGGCGTTCAGTGATTTGATTCAGGCGCCGGGTTCAGTTGACCCGAGTCGCATCAACGAACTGGCGTGGGCCGGCAACAGCACGGCGAGCAAGGCGGTGTTGCTGGCCAAGGCGGTGGCCCGTAAAGAGGTTGAGCTATGGGAATGGACCCTGGTGCCGGGTGACGAATACCACTCGCAGGCTGATGCCGATGGCTGGAGCGAGCAGTTATACGTATTTGAAGGGCACTTGACGCTGGTGATTGACGAACAGTCGTTCACGTTTGGCGCCGGGGAGTTCTACATGTACGCCAGCAATAAACCGCATTCTTACCGCAATGACGGCGATGAAGTGGTTCGCTTTATCCGCAACGTGGTTATTTGAGAAGGGTGGCGGGACAAACGTCCCGCCGAGCCAGGCTGCCGCACACCGTTCGCTCGCGGTCCAGGCCAATCATTAGGTCAATCGACTTGAACAGGGTATGTGCTGACTGGGGGAATCAGCCCGAGCGACGTTGGCTGCACAGCAGACCTGACGCAACACACCGCTTAGCGGATGTTTTTGATGGTGCCTTTGTTGCCGGTAACCGTCACGTTCACCTTCTTGAAGATGAAGTAGTCTTCAACCGACACTGCGTAACGAGGTGCGACGATCAAATCCGAACCCGAGCTCTTGACCGCTTTGTAAGCAGCAGCTGCTTTAGTGGCAGACACTGGGTCTGGCAGGCTGAAAGCAGGAGCAGGGCCGCCATAGGTCACGCCGTCTGCGAACTCACTGTCGCCGCTGATTTTCAGCACGCCGAACAGAATGTCCGAAGACGATTGGCCGGTGATCTCGCCGCCCACTTCAATGTTAGCTTTCAGGTCAGCAGTGACAGTACCCGCGATTGGAGCGTTTGGCTGGCTCACGTTGTGGCTCATGCAACCGCTGGTGGCCAGAACTGCTGCCACTAATGCGACAGGCATCCATATTTTTTTCATCGTAAAGCTCCAAGAGATTTGTCAGTCCGTTCGTTAACGGCGGCGAGACTGTACGTGAGCACTCTTAGGATTAAAGTCAGCCAAGTCCCTCTCTCGCGCAGGCATAAAACCTATTGGCGGTAGGAATTTGGATTGCCTCCTACTTTTACGGGCGTTCACTGTAGGTACGGTGCAGGGCGGGGTGTAATACGCGGGAGGTACGGCAAGATCAAAAGATCGCGAGGCAAGTTTTATGGCGAATCAAAGACCCGTGGGAGCGGGCTTGCTCGCGATACAGACGACTCGGTATGGATGTTTCACCCTGTCGATGCAATCG
>NZ_JASCPQ010000098.1:0-19623 GCF_029959305.1 Pseudomonas sp. PS01297 | reverse complement strand
GGCTTGCTCGCGATGGTCGTTAACGATGATGCGTAGTGGCCTGTTAAATGAGGCGCTCTGAAGACCATCGCGAGCAAGCCCGCTCCCACTTGAGTCGTGTTGCTCTTAAGTGAACAGCATTGCGGTAGGAGCGAGCTTGCCTCGCGATCTTTTGACCTGAAAAAAAGCCCCTCTCCCGAAGGAGAAGGGCTGTTTGAACGCTTCGGATCGAACTCAAACCTGCGGGATTTTTCGCGGGGCCATGAAGTACATCCACGTCAGCGCAATGAAGTACATCGCCGGAATCATGGTGAACAACACGGTGTAGTTGTTGTTGGTGACGGTCAGTACATAACCCACGATTTGCGTCATGAACATGCCGCCGATGGCCGCGCACATGCCGCCAAAGCCGAACACCGTGCCCATCATGTGTTTAGGCGTGTAGTCCATCACCATGCTCCACACGTTGGCGGTCCAGGCCTGGTGCGCGCCCAGGGCCAATGCGATGGCGCCCACGGCAACCCACAGTTGGCTGGAGCCAGCCGCCATGACCACGCCGATGATGCATATCGCACACAGGAACATCGACACCAGCCGTGCCTTGACCGCCGCCATGCCGCGACTGATCAGCATCGAAGACAAAATCCCGCCACCGACGCTGCCGAAGTCAGCCGTGACGTAGATGATGATCAACGGGATGCCCATCTGCGTGACGTTGATGCCCAGGTTGTATTGCTGGTTCAAGAACGGCGGCAGCCAGTACAGGTAGAACCAGAACACCGGTGCGGTCAGCGAGTAAGACAACGCAAAGGCCCAGGTCCCGCGCATTTTCAGGATCGTGCCGAAACTGACTTTCTGTTGCTCCGGTTCTTTTTCGCTCTGGATGTAGTCCAGTTCCTGTTTGCTCACCGTTGGGTGCTCTTCAGGGTTGTAGTACTTCAGCCCCCAGAAGATCAGCCAGATACCGCCCAACGCCGCCATGCACAGAAACGCGGCCTGCCAGCCCCACACATGCAGCACCAGAGGCAACAGCATCGGGGTGAACATGGCGCCGACGTTGGTCCCGGCGTTGAAGATACCGCTGGCCACTGCGCGCTCACCGGCAGGGAACCACAGGCGCGTGGTTTTCACACAGGCCGGGTAGTTGGCGGCTTCGGTCAGGCCGAGAATAAAGCGGCACATCATAAAGCCGACGGCCGAGGTGGCCAGGCCGTGGGCGCCGGTCGCCAGGCTCCACAGCAACACGGCGCAGAAGAACACGCGTTTGACCCCGATCCGGTCGATCAGGCGACCTTGCAGGACGAAGCCAATGGCGTAGCCCACCTGAAACCAGAAGTTGATGTTGGCGTAGTCCATCGCCGTCCAGCTCATTTCCTTGGCCAGAATCGGTTGCATCACGCCCAGTGCGGCGCGGTCGATGTAGTTCAGCGTGGTCGCGAAAAACACCAGGGCGAGCATGCCCCAGCGGGTTTTACCAATGGCCATGGCGCCGCGGATCTTGTCGCCAATACCGGCGTGCGGGGTGCTTTGGGCAGAGTTGACGTGTGTCGATTGAGAAGGGGTCATGGCTATTTACCCGTCCGTTGAAAGGTCGGGTACCACGCCGGCGGCAGAGCAAAGCAGAGCGTCATATCAATAAGAGCAAGCATGAGTGGTTACCCGTTTTTTTTGGAATTGTTATGTGGTGTTGTGCAGCATTTATTGCAAAAGGTACGGGTTGGATGGTGGCGATTGGACAAAAAGTCGTCAATTCAACAAAGGGCATAGTGTTCGATAATCGCACGCAAAACTAACCGGTTGGTACAGACTGGTTGCTCAATGATAGGGTGCCCTTAATAATCAGGCTATTAGAAATGCCGTCGGTTGCAGGCGGTGGCAATCATGGGAGTGTTAAATGAAGCGTTCAATCGCCACTGTTTCCTTGAGCGGCACCTTGCCGGAAAAGCTCGACGCCATTGCCGCAGCGGGTTTTGACGGGGTTGAGATCTTTGAAAATGACCTGCTGTACTACGACGGCAGCCCCCGCGAAGTGCGCCAGATATGCGCAGACCTCGGCCTGGAAATCAGCCTGTTCCAACCGTTCCGTGACTTTGAAGGCTGCCGCCGAGACCGTCTGGCGCGCAACCTCGACCGCGCCGAGCGCAAATTCGACTTGATGCAGGAGCTGGGCACCGACCTGGTGCTGGTGTGCAGCAATGCCGCCGCCGACTCGGTGGGTGACCGGCAAATCCTGCTGGACGACTTGAGCCTGCTGGCCGAGCGCGCCGGGGCGCGGAACCTGCGCATCGGCTATGAAGCCCTGGCCTGGGGGCGGCACGTCAACACCTGGCAACAGGTCTGGGAGCTGGTGCGCGAGATCGACCATCCGAGCCTTGGCGTGCTGCTCGACAGTTTCCACACCTTATCGCTCAAAGGTGACCCGAGCGGCATTGCGCAGATTCCCGGCGACAAGATCTTCTTTGTGCAAATGGCCGACGCGCCCATTTTGGCGATGGACGTGCTGGAGTGGAGCCGCCACTTCCGTTGCTTCCCGGGGCAGGGCGAGTTCGACTTGCCGGGCTTTCTGGCGCCGATCATTCAGAGCGGCTACACCGGGCCCTTGTCGCTGGAGATCTTCAATGACGGCTTCCGCGCAGCGCCTACCCGCGCCAACGCGGCAGATGGCCTGCGTTCATTGCTGTACCTCGAAGAGAAAACCCGCGAGCGGCTGGTCCAGGAGGCCGCGCCTGCCGCCAGCCTTGAGCCGTTGTTCGCGCCGCCCAAGGCCAGTGACTACAAGGGTATCGAGTTTCTGGAGTTCGCCGTCGATGACAATCAGGGCGCGCAACTGACCCACTGGCTTGAGCGTTTGGGCTTCAGCAAAGCCGGTCAGCACCGCTCCAAAAATGTCAGCTTGCTGCGTCAGGGCGACATCAACCTGGTGCTCAATGCCGAGCCTTATTCGTTTGGGCACAACTTTTTTGAGGCCCATGGCCCTTCGCTGTGCGCCACCGCCATTCGCGTGCAAGACAGCGCCAGCGCGCTGGCCCGTGCCGTGGCTTATAAAGGCCAGCCCTATCGAGGCCTGGTCGGCCCCAATGAGCTGGAACTGGCGGCGGTTCGTGCGCCGGATGGCAGCCTGATTTATCTGGTCGATCAGGACGAAGCAGGCAACCCGTTATACGAATCGGACTTCAACCTTGCGACCGCCCAAACCGCCCAAGGCGGGCTTAAGCGCATTGACCACATGGCCATGGCGCTGCCAGCCGACAGCCTCGACAGCTGGGTGCTGTTCTACAAGAGCTTGCTGGACTTTGAAGCGGATGACGAAGTGGTGCTGCCGGACCCGTACGGTTTGGTCAAAAGCCGCGCATTGCGCAGCCGTTGCAGCACGATTCGATTGCCGCTGAACATTTCTGAAAACAAAAACACAGCTATCTCACATGCGTTGTCGAGTTATCGCGGCTCCGGCGTGCATCACATTGCGTTTGAGTGCGACGACCTGTTCGCTGAAGTCAGCCGCGCCAAAGCCGCAGGCGTACCGCTGCTGGATATCCCGTTGAACTACTACGACGACCTGGCGGCGCGCTTTGATTTTGACGATGAGTTTTTGAGCGAACTGGCCTACTTCAACGTCTTGTACGACCGCGACGCTCAGGGCGGTGAGCTGTTTCATGTGTACACCGAGCCGTTTGCCGGGCGCTTCTTCTTTGAGTTGTTGCAGCGCAAAAACGGCTATGCCGGCTATGGCGCGGCCAACGTGGCGGTACGTTTGGCGGCGATGGCCAAGTCGCGCACCGGGGCGGTGCGTCAGGCCAAGCTGTAGGACGTTGCGCGAATACGTTTGTCGACTTCCTTCGATGAACCACTCGGGCCATAATCGCGGCCATCTTCCGATGGCCGTGAGCCTGTAATGACCCAGATAACAGAAGTCGACACCGACGCCACGGCGCCCGCAGTCGAACCGCGCAAGAGCCGGAAAAACAACCCGGAAAAGACCCGCGAAAACATCCTTCAGGAAGCCCTGGCCGAGTTCGTCGAACAAGGGTTGGCGGGCGCACGCGTGGATGCCATCGCGGAGCGTACCCGCACGTCCAAACGCATGATCTATTACTACTTCACCAGCAAAGAGCAGCTCTACGTCGAAGTGCTGGAGAAGCTCTACGGCGAGATCCGCAGCACCGAAAACCTGCTGCACCTGGATGAAATGGAACCCCGGCAGGCGATTAAAAAGCTGGTTGAATTCACCTTTGATCACCACGACCTGAACGCCGATTTTGTGCGCATGGTCAGCGTCGAAAATATCCACAAGGGCGAATACATCAAGCGTTCGGAAGGCATCAAAGCCATGAACGACACGATTGTTCATGCCCTCGAAGAGATCCTGCGCCGAGGCGTTGAGCAGCAGGTGTTCCGCCCAGGTTTGAACCCGCTGGACGTGCACCTGCTGGTCAGTTCGTTCTGTTTTTACCGCGTGTCCAACCGCTACACAGTCGGTGAGATTTTTCAGATCGACTTGTCCGACCCGCAGGTTAAACAGCGTCAGCGCGAGATGATCTGCGACTCGGTGCTGCGCTATTTACAGGTGTGAGTGAGATCACGCCTTAGCCGTTCATTTCCTGGAAGTGTGCGAGCAGGCGTGAGGCGTCAGCGCTGGCGCCGCTGATCAGTTCAAACGCCTTGACCGCCTGGAACACTGCCATGTTGCCGCCATCCAGCGTGCGGCAACCCAGCGCGCGGGCATGGCGCAGCAACTCGGTTTGCAGCGGGAAGTACACAATCTCGGCCACCCACAGCTCTGAGCGCAGCCACTGTGCGGGCACGGGCATGCCCGGCAGCTTGGCCATGCCCATGGGCGTGGTGTTGACCAGCCCGTTGGCCCTGCTCAGCGAGGCCTCAAGGTCAGTGCCGGCCTTGGCCCGCGACCCGGCAAAGTGCTGATTCAAGTTGTCTGCCAGGCTCTGTGCGCGGGCTTGGTCGACGTCAAAAATATCCAGCCGTTGCACGCCTTCGCTGAGCAGTGCGTAAGCCACCGCTGAGCCCGCACCACCCGCGCCCATTTGCACCACGTGGCGCACGGCAACGCCGCTCAAGCCGCGACGAAAACCTTCGGCAAACCCCGAACAGTCGGTGTTGTGCCCTATGCGTTTGCCGTCCCGGAAAATCACCGTGTTCACAGCGCCAATGCCGCGGGCTTGATCAGATAACTCGTCCAGCCAGGGCATGATCGCCTGCTTGCACGGGTAAGTAATGTTCAAGCCGCTGAAGCCCATACGCTCAGCGGCGGTCAGCAGGTCGGGCAGGGCGTTATTATCGAGCTGCAACACGTCCAGATCGATCAATTGGTACACGTAACGCAGCCCTTGCGCCTCGCCTTCGCGCTCGTGCATTGCCGGTGTGCGGGAGGCCTGGATACCGGCGCCGATCAGCCCGGCCAGCACTGACTTGGTTGTGTGGGTCGACATGCGCTTAGCCCTTCAATTGGCGGCTGAGGTGTTGCAAGGCCAAGCGATAACCGTTGCTGCCAAACCCGCACAACACGGCTTGGGCAATGCCCGAGACGAAGGAGTGATGACGGAAGGCTTCGCGGGTATGGACGTTGGACAGATGCACTTCAATCACTGGCAGTTCACTGGCGACCAAGGCATCGCGAATGGCCACCGAGGTGTGGGTCCAGGCGGCCGGGTTGATCACAATCGCGGCACAGCGCTGGCGAGCGCCATGGATCCAGTCAAGCAATTCGCCTTCGTGGTTGGTTTGGCGAAACTCGACGTTCAAGCCTTCTTCGCGGGCCGTCTGGCCGCACAAATCGGCGATGTCTGCCAGCGTTTCGTGGCCGTAAACACCGGGTTCGCGGGTGCCAAGCAAGTTCAGATTGGGGCCGTTAAGCACCAGGACGATAGGGGACATAGCAAGCCAACTCTACTTTGTTTTTATAGGGTCGCCTGAGCGCTGCTCAAGCGGTTGGCTTAAATTGTACCAGCCGGTTAATAAGGTCAATTGGGTGACAAATACCGACACCTGTTTACGCCATTAAGTGGGCGTTTATCGAACAATGCGCGGGTCCCGCTAATATCAATTGAAAATCATTCTCGACAAAAAGTAAGATAGCCGCCCCTTTTCCTCATGCGTCAGGGAGTCGGTTTGTCGGATATGGACCTCAAGGGCTTGTTCCTCAAGCATGCCAGTACCCTGCGCGGGTACCTGGCGCGCAAGGTGCGAGACCCACAGCTGGCCGCCGATCTGGTGCAAGAGAGCTTCCTGCGCCTGGCCGAGCGCGGGCGCAAGGAACAGATCGACAACTCCCCCGGTTACCTCTACCGCGTGGCGGGCAACCTGCTGGTCGACCACATCCGCCAGGAAACCCGGCGCAAGACCGACTCGGTGACGCACGAGGCCTTGGCTGACATTGAGGACGAAATGGCAGAGCTGGAGGCTCAGGCAATGGCTGAACAACAGCGCATGGCGCTCAAGCAGGCACTGTCAGAGCTGCCCGAGCGCACCCAGGAAATCTTCCGCCTCAACCGTATCGAAGGCATGACCCATGCAGAAGTGGCGCGCCAACTTGATATTTCTGACAGCTCCGTGCAAAAACATCTGTCCAAAGCGCTGGCGTATGTCATGCAACGACTACAAGCAACTGAGAAATAACCTACCTGAGTTTCGATAAACGGCTTACTGAATATCGGCAGGCCAGACGTCACTGCTTATACATAACGAGAAATTGAGATTCACACGTGAATAGCCAAGGCCGCGAACAACAGATCATCACTGAGACGGCCGCCGAGTGGGCGGTGCGCCTGCACGCGGGTGACCTGGACGCTGCGGCGCAGGTGCAACTTGAACAATGGCTGGCCGCTGATGAGCGCCACGCGCCTGCCTTGCAATTTGCCAAGCAAACCTGGGCGGCCTTGGGGGCGTTGGCGCAGGACCCGGAAATGGCCAGACCAGCCCCACGCCGTCAGCGCCCGGAAGCGCCGCGGTCTGCACCCGTTACTCGGCGCAGGCGCCCGCTGCGTTGGGTCGGGCGTGCTGCGGTACTGTCCTTGGTCTTGGCAGTGGGCTGGATCAGCGGCCCGACGGTGCTGATCAATATGCAGTCCGACTACCGCACCGGCGCAGGAGAAATCCGTACCGTGCAGCTCGATGACGGCAGCTCGGTGGAGCTGGATGCGTCGAGCGCCATCCGCATCGACTACGACACCTACGAACGGCGAATCAGCCTGCTGGCGGGCTCGGCAGTGTTTGACGTGGCGCCGATGGGCGAGGCAGAAGTCCGGCCCTTTGTGGTGCAAAGCGCAGGCGGGCAAACCAAAGCCTTGGGCACACAATTTGTTGTCGGGCGCCAAAGCAGCGACCAGGCGTGGGTCGGGGTGTTGCAACACAGCGTCGCTGTGAGTCTGCAAAGCCCGACGGTTCAAGGCGCGGCCCGACAAACCCTGCAAGAGGGGCAAAGTGCGCGGTACAGCGCGAAGTTGGGTGTGCAGCCTTTGCCAGGCTTTGACTTGAGTGCGGCCACCAGTTGGCGGCGCGGCGTGCTGATTTTTGATCGCCAGCCGTTGGGTCACGTGATCGAACAACTCAACCGCTATCGCCCCGGGCAAATCGTTTTGGCCAACCGTGCCTTGGCCGATCGGCAAGTCAGCGGCGTCTTCCGCCTCGAAATGCTCGACAGCGCCTTGCACACCCTCACCCAGGAACTGCACGTCAAACGTGTGGAACTGGCAGGCGTCAGCCTGATTTATTAAACCGATCCCTGTAGGAGGTGCCGCCCCGTCTTCGACGCCGCGCTGTCGCGCAGCAAACAGGCCACCGACTATCTTCAGCATCCCCCAATCGGTTCCCTCTCCTTCGGGAGAGGGCTAGGGTGAGGGGGTCTTGATTTGAGAGGGTTTGAGTACATATCCATTGCTGCGGCAACGGCCACTTAGGGTTCCGCCCTTACGGCGCGTCACTTTGAAAGCGCAAAGTAACCAAACGCTTTTTGCCCCAACCCCTCGGTGCCTCGCTGTGGCTCGGCATGCCCTCACCACAGGCCTTACTCCGTGGGCCCGCCGCGATCGGCCATCCCTGGCCGTGTCGCGGCTAACCCGGCGTCCTGCCGGGTTACCCACTGCGCAAAACCTGCGTTCGGCCAGCGTGGTTTAACGGGGCCTCTTAGATCAAGATCAAAAGCCAGATCAAGATCAACAGATCGCGAGCAAGCTCGCTCCTACAGAGTCTTTAGAATCAATCACTTATTTCATGTTTGATAAGAGCTCGCCTCGCGATCTTTTAAAAGATCAAAAGATCGCGAGGCAAGCTCGCTCCTACGCGGGTTTCATCAGCCAAATCCTGCTTCTGAAAATTATTCGCAAAAACCTTTACTGACTTTTCCCCGCCCGTTCGTCTTGCTATTGAGATTCATTCTCATAACAAAACACGTAAGCCTGGGGATAACAAAAAATGGTCGTTAGTCAGCGCAAAGGGAAGCAGCCCGCAAGCCGGTTGGCCTTTGCTGTACATGTGGGAATATTGGCCGTATTGGCGGCGCACGCACCGGTGCACGCCGTTGAAAAAGTCAGCAGCGCCATTGCGCAAGAATTCATCGCCTTCCACATCCCGGCGCAGCCGCTGGACAAAGCGGTGCTGGTGTTTGCCGAGCAAGCCGGTTTGCAGGTGCTGTTCGACAGCCAGATGCTGCGTGGCCTGACTTCGCAGCCCCTTAACGGTGACTTCGGTGTGCAAGAAGGCTTGGCGCGCCTGCTGGGCAGCAACCCGGTGGAATACCGCTTTACGGGTGAACGCCAAGTGACCTTGACCCGTGTGAGCGGTGAGGCCAAAGGTGCGCTGGCGCTGGGCACCATTTCGGTGACCGCCAGTGAGAACGGCAACGGCGCAGACTGGGTGTACCAAACGCCCCAAGCGGTGTCAGTGATAACCCGCGAGCAAATCAACAAGCGTGCCCCGCGCCATGCCGCCGACATGCTCGAAGAAACCCCCGGCGTGTACACGGCTGTCGACCAGCGTGACCCAGGTTTGTCGATCAATATTCGTGGGGTTCAGGACTATGGCCGGGTCAACATGAACGTTGACGGCATGCGCCAGAACTTCAACGTCAACGGCCACCAGCACCGCAATGGCGTGATGTTGATCGACCCGGAAATGGTCTCCAGCATCGAAATCGACAAAGGCTCGCAGTCCACCCTGGGCGGTGCCGGCGTTATCGGGGGGATCGCCACATTCAGAACCCTCGAAGCCAGTGACTTCCTGAAAGACGGCAAAGAATACGGCGGGCGCATTCGTGCGGGCAGCGGTATCGGCAACATGGGCAACGGCACCTATTTCAACGGCGGCGGGGTGTTCGCGTTTGGCAACGATATCGGTGATGCCTTGTTTGCCGTGAGCGAGCGGCACTTCGGCAACTACCGCAGCGGGCGGCAGCATGCGGGCAATTTAGGGTCTCAGCTGCGGCTCAAGGATGTACGCCCCGAAGCCTGGAAAAGCTGGCTGAAAAGTGAAGTCGGTGACGCAGGCAGCGTGACCCGCTCGCAAATGGCCAAGTTCGGTCTCAACCTGCCGAACGACCAGCGCGTGCAGTTGAGCTACCTGAACACCGACAGCGACAGCAATGATGCCTGGACCTACCTCAAGGCTGATCAGTCGGGTTATGACTATGTCCGGCACAGCAAAAACAACCTGAGCACCGCCAACTACGCCATTGACTACAGCTGGAACCCGGACAACGAACTGATCGATCTGAAGGCCAAGCTGTATTACGTCGATACGCAACTGGACCGTGCCAATGCCCGGCATAACGCCACGGCGGGCAACGCCTTTGGTGCTTATAAAGACCGTTTCCAGACCGAGACGTGGGGGGCACAGGTTCAAAACACCTCGCTGTTCAACTTCGACACCTATGGTCAGTTGAGCGTGAATTACGGCCTGGAGATGTATCAGGACACATTCACGCCGCGCACCAACAAAGTGGCCGCCGTTAATGAATCCTCGTTGCCTTATGTAGAAGGTGCTAACCCTCCTGGAAAACGCACCGTGGCCAGCCTGTTCAGTAATCTGGAGTATGACTACAACGGTTGGTTGAACCTGAGCGGTGGTTTGCGCTATGACCGCTATCGGATGGAGGGCAAAACAGGCATGACGACTTACCTCAAGGACGTTCGTCGTTATGAAGATGGCATTGCGATCGTCGATAACAAGCCGGCGACACGTACTGAGAGATTCTTCGATGTAGATCGTGAGAGTGGACATTTTTCGCCAACGTTTGGCATTGCAATCAAACCCGGTGTCGACTGGTTGCAACTGTATTCGCATGTGGGCAAGGGGTGGCGTCCACCGGCGGTGACCGAAGTATTTATGAGCGGGCGCCCTCATGGCGGGAACTCATCTGAGCGGGTGTTCCCCAACCCTTACCTTAAGCCTGAAGAATCAAAAGATTGGGAGCTGGGGTTCAATATATTTAAGGAGTCTTTGTTTTTTGATAATGATCGCTTAGGAATCAAGGTTTCATATTTTGATAATAGAATAAAAAACTTCTCCTTTATGCGGTACGCGGTTGCCATGCCCGAGGCCCCCATTCCAAGTTTGACAGATTTGACCTATGCCAATAATTTGGAAGATACGCGGTTTAGAGGCGTTGAATATCAACTGAATTATGATATGGGGCGCGCTTATACAAACTTAAGCTATACCCATATGATTGGCAGTAATGATTTTTGCTCGCCCGATTATTTTATGGGTGGCGCCAAGAAATCCGGGAAAACGCTTAAGTCCGTTATCGAGCGTTATACGCGACCCGATGGAACAACAGGCATACGCAGTGTCCGTGAGTATGAATGGTTGGATGATCCCGAAAGAAATGGCCGAATCGGTTGCGGCGCGATAATGGGTAACGCCGCTTATATGCCGGCGGACAGAGGCTCATTAACAGTGGGTGCGCGCTTCTTGGAGCGGCGTTTGGATACTGGAGTCCGCTTGCGTTACAGCCCGGGTAACGGCAAAGACCTTAATGCTCATAGCTATAAGTCGCTCGAGCAGGCCATGTGGCCAAAATACAGTGTGTATGACCTGTATGCCAGTTACTGGATGACCGATGATTTAAACATCACATTGGTTATGGAAAATGCTACGGACGAGGCCTACTTTGTTGCAATGGGTGATGTTAATAATTTGAGTATGGCCCGCGGGCGAACACTGAGTGGCATGCTCGAATATAAATTTTAAGCAATAATATTTATTGTTTTTTCAAGAATTTGCCCTTGTCGGGCAAATGCACACTTATGTGCGCTCACTAAAACTGTCCAAGGAAGAGGTTTAAGTATGACTATTTCAGTTACATACAATTCCGTATACGGTGATATTTCCGTTAAGGAAGTACTCAGTGCGTGGTCCGCAGGCTTTAAAACAGCCGGCCATGGCGAGAGCAATACAGGTGGTTTTAATACGGGTGCGCGTAGCTATGATGGCGAGCAATATGCGACACATGGCGCCAATGGTTCTGACTACGCATTTATTGCTGAAAGCAATGCAAGTAACGGTTTGCATTATGTGTATAACCCGGACCTCCCGGCCAGCAGCAACCAGAACCACTTCCTGTGGGGGCAGTTGGATAATGTGAAGCTGGGTGAGGTACTAACAGGCGGTTCGGTTAGCCCGTTTGGTTTTGACGATTACACCGTCTCCTTCAACGGCCTCGACCTGTCCGCCGCCAGCGATGCTGGCCGTGCAGGCAACGCCGTTCAGGACGTGATCTACGGCCTGATGCGCGGCAATGTGGCGGGCCTGGAAGGCGTGCTCAACACCCTGCTGAGCGAGTTCAATCTGAGCACCGATTCGACCTTCGACCAACTGGCGGCTGCCGGTCTGGCGCACGCCGACACCGCGTTTGCGGCTGATATCGGCCTGGTCGGTGTGCAAGACGCTGCCCAAGACTGGGCGCTGGCGGCTTAACACGCTCTCTCAGGCTTGAACCCAATCCTGTGGGAGCGGGCTTGCTCGCGATGACCTCGCTGGCGAGTCAGCTCCCGCAGTTTGATCGGTGATTTTTCCACGGAACCCTCTTCATGACCCGGCCCAAAGCCCACGTCGCCAACGAGATGCTGGCTGCCTTGACGGCCTACAAACGTGCTTTTTTCAACATTGGCCTGTTCTCGGCCGTGATCAATTTACTGATGCTGGCCCCCGCGCTGTACATGTTGCAGGTGTACGACCGGGTGTTGGCGTCGGGCAATGAAATGACCCTGTTGATGCTGACGCTGATGATCCTCGGCCTGTTTGGCCTGATGGGCGCGTTGGAATGGGTGCGCAGCCAGGTGGTGATCCGCCTCGGCACGCAAATGGACATGCGCTTGAATCAGCGGGTCTATGACGCCGCCTTTGAGGCGCAATTAAGCACCGGTAGCCCGGCGGCCGGGCAGGCGCTGAATGACCTGACCAGCCTGCGCCAGTTCGCGACCGGCAATGCGTTGTTCGCGTTTTTCGATGCGCCGTGGTTTCCGGTGTACCTGTGGGTGATCTTTATGTTCAGCCCGTGGTTGGGGCTGCTGGCCCTCGGTGGTGCGGTGCTGTTGATGTTGCTGGCGTGGCTTAATCAGCGGGTGTCGCAGGGGCCGCTCAAGGCCGCCAGCGAGTTATCGGTTGAGGCCACCCAACAGGCCAGCGCGCATTTGCGCAATGCCGAAGCGATTGAGGCGATGGGCATGCTCGCGACCTTGCGCGGCCATTGGCTGGCGCAGCACACGGCATTTTTGGCGCAGCAGAACCTGGCCAGTGAAAAAACCGCCAGTGTCGGTGCCTGGTCCAAAGGCGTACGTCTGGCCCTGCAATCACTGGTGCTGGGGCTGGGTGCATTGCTGGCGGTGCAAGGGCAAATCACCGCCGGGATGATGATCGCCGGGTCCATTTTGATGGGCCGGGTGCTGAGCCCTATCGATCAGTTGATTGGCGTGTGGAAGCAATGGACTTCAGCGCGGCTGGCCTATCAACGCCTCGAATCACTCTTGCAGGCGCATCCGGCCCGCCCGCCGCGCATGGCGCTGCCCGATCCACGGGGCGAACTGGCGGTTGAGCAACTCAGCGCCAGCGCACCCGGAACGCGGCGTGCCACGTTGAGCAACCTGAGTTTTACCTTGCCCGCCGGGCAGGTGCTCGGTGTGATCGGCCCGTCAGGCTGCGGCAAGTCGACCTTGGCCCGCTTGCTGATTGGGGTCTGGCAGCCGCTGGCTGGCAAGGTTCGGTTAGATGGGGCGCAATTGTCGCAATGGGACAAACAGCAACTCGGCCCGCATCTGGGGTATTTGCCTCAGGACATTCAGTTGTTTGCCGGGACCATCGCGCAAAACATCGCCCGCTTTGCCCAGGTTGATGCCGACAAGGTGTTGGCGGCGGCGCAGATGGCAGGTGTGCATTCACTGATTTTGCAAATGCCCGAAGGCTACGACACCCGCCTGGGCGACGGCGGCGCCGGGTTGTCGGGCGGGCAGAAGCAGCGCATCGGCCTGGCCCGTGCTTTGTACGGCTTGCCCGCGCTGATCGTGCTCGATGAACCCAACGCCAACCTTGATGAAGCCGGGGAGCAAGCCTTGCTACAGGCCATTGCCCAACTCAAACAGCTCAAGCGCACGCTGATCCTGATCACCCACAAACCCAACGTACTGACCCTCACGGATCAGCTGTTGATCCTGCGCGAAGGTCAGTTACAAGCCTTTGGCCCCTCCGCCAAGGTGCTCGCCGCGCCCAAGCCCGCAGCGCCCAAACCGGCCATGAATGTGAGCTACCGACTGGGCACCGTAGAGGCGAACAAAGCATGAGTGCCGCAAACGCCAAACCGCCCTATGAGGGTAACGTGCTGCAACTGGACGATCGTCGCCATGCGCGTCTGGGTTGGCTGTTGATGCTCGGCGGGTTTCTCGGGTTTCTCGCCTGGGCTGCTTTGGCGCCGCTGGACAAAGGCGTCGCGGTGTCGGGCAAGGTCATGGTGTCGGGCAATCGCAAAGTGGTGCAGCATCCCAGTGGCGGGATTGTTGAGCGCATCGACGTGCGTGATGGCGACCGTGTTCAAGCGGGGCAAGTGCTGATCCGCCTCAAGGAAACTCCGTTGTTGGGCCAGGCGCAGTCGCTGCGCAGCCAGTTTTATGGCTCGTTGGCCAGCGAGGCCCGGCTCAATGCCGAGGTGGAGGGCGCTGCGAATGTGAGTTTTCCTGCTGAGCTGATGGCGCTGCAACACGAGCCCGAAGTGGCGTCGAACCTGGCGTTGCAACGTCAGTTGTTCGCCAGCCGGCGTCAGGCGTTGCTGCTTGATCAGCAAGGCATCGGCGAAAGCATCGCCGGAGCCGAGGCGCAATTGCGCGGGGTGCGTGACTCGCAAGCCAATAAAGTGCTGCAACGCATGGCATTGGACGAGCAACTGCAAGGCCTGCGCGAATTGGCCCGCGAAGGGTACATCCCGCGTAATCGCCTGCTGGACAGCGAGCGGGTGTACGCCCAAGTGCTGGGCTCGATCAGCGAAGACTATGGCCGCATCGGGCAACTCCAGCGTCAGGTGCAGGAGATGCGCCTGAAAATTCGCCAACTGAGCGAGGAATATCAGAAAGAAGTCCGTACGCAATTGGCGGACACCCGCATACGCAGCGAAGACTTGCGCAACCGCTTGGCATCGGCCGAGTTTGAACTGGCCAACAGCCAGTTACGCGCTCCGGTGGCGGGGATTGTGGTCGGGCTCGATGTGTTTACCGAAGGCGGGGTGATCCGGCCTGGCCAGGCTTTGATGGAAATCGTCCCGCAGGGCGAACCCTTACTGGTCGAGGCGCGGGTGCCTGTGGAATTGGCCGACAAGGTTCACGCCGGTTTGCCGGTGCAACTGATGTTCTCGGCCTTTAGCCAAAGCACCACGCCACGGGTGGCGGGCGAGGTGACGCTGGTGTCGGCAGACCGTCAGGTCGATGAGCGCACCGATGAACCCTATTACACGTTGCGGGCGCAGGTCAGCGCCGAGGGCATGGCGCAACTGGCCGGTTTGCAGATTCGCCCCGGCATGCCGGTCGAGGCCTTTGTGCGCACCGGCGAGCGCTCGATGCTCAATTACCTGTTCAAACCCTTACTGGACCGCACGCACATGGCGTTGGTGGAGGAATGAGTGTGCGTCGATTGTGCCGCGGGGTGTTGATGCTGGGCGCGGTGTTGGCCAGCCCGGTACAGGCATTGGGTTTGCTTGAAGCCTATGACTTGGCGGTGCGCAACGATCCGACCTTTCAGGCGGCGATAGAAGAGCGCGCTGCGGGCCAGGAAAACCGGGCCCTCGGGCGTTCAGCCCTGTTGCCGACGCTGGCCTGGAATTACAGCAACTCGCGCAATGAGTCTGAAGTCACGCAATCGCACACAAAAACCGACCGCGATTACCGCAGCTATGCGGCGACGTTGACCCTGCAGCAACCGCTATTGGACTACGAGGCCTATGCACGCTTTAAACAAGGCGCGGCGCAGGCCTTGCTGGCCGACGAGCGTTTTCGCAGTAAAAGCCAGTATTTGGCGGTGCGGGTTTTAAGTGCCTATAGCCAGGCCTTGTTGGCGCAGGAGCGGATTGAGCTGAGCCGGGCACAGAAACGGGCGTACAGCGAACGCCTGCAACTCAATCAACGGCTGTTAAAAGGCGGAGAGGGCACTCGAACCGATTTGCTTGAAACCCAGGCGCGCCTGAGCCTGGCGGTCGCCCAGGAAATCGAAGCCCAAGACACGCTGGATGCCGCCTTGCACGAGCTGGAGGCCATGCTCGGTGAACCGTTGCAGGTGGAGCAGCTTGACCCGTTATTGCCGCACTTCAGCATTCAGCCGCTGGAGCCGCAGCGCTTTGAAAGCTGGCGCGAACTGGCCCTGGCCAATAACCCGGACCTGGCGTCGCAACAGCACGCCCTGACGTCCGCCGAGTACGAAGTGGAACGCAAGCGGGCCGGGCATTTGCCCAAGCTCAGTGTGTACGCGAGCAGTCGGCAAACCAGTTCGGACTCTGAAAGCACCTACCACCAGAAGTACGACACCAACAGCGTCGGCATCCAGCTCAGCGTGCCGTTGTTTGCCGGGGGCTCGGTGTCGGCATCGACTCGCCAGGCGGCACGGCAATTGTCGCAGGCGCAGTACGAACTGGACGCGCAAACAGCCGCGACATTGGTGGACTTGCGCAAGCAGTACAACCTCAACAGCAGTGCGGCGGCCAAGGTGCGGGCCTACGAAATGGCCGTGCAGTCAGCCAGTGCGTTGGTCGATGCAACGCGCAAAAGCGTGAGTGGCGGGGAGCGGGTCAATCTGGATGTACTGGATGCCGAGCAGCAACTGTATAGCGCCAAACGGGATTTGGCCGAGGCAAAGTACGCGTATTTACTGGCGCGGGTGCAACTCAAGTACTACGCGGGCTTATTGAATGACGCGGATTTACTGCAGGTGGCGGGGTATTTTCACGTTCAGAAACCGTAGCGCGCCCATCGCGGGCAAGCCCGCTCCCACAGGGGTTCAACTTGTGGGAGCGGGCTTGCTCGCGATCAGGCTTTAGCGACGAACCAGCAACACACCCGATTCCATGTGGTGAGTCCACGGGAACTGGTCAAACACGGCGCAACGCTCGATACGGTGCGTGTCGTGCAGTTGGGCGATGTTTTCGGCCAATGTCAGCGGGTTGCACGAGATGTACAGGATGTTGTCGAAGCGGCGGGTCAGTTCGCAGGTGTCCGGGTCCATGCCCGCGCGCGGCGGGTCGACGAAGACGCTGCCGAATTCGTAGCTTTTCAGGTCAATGCCCTGCAAGCGGCGGAACGGGCGGACTTCATTCAGGGCTTCGGTGAGTTCTTCTGCCGACAAACGCACCAGCTTGACGTTATCCACAGCGTTGTCGCTGAGGTTGTTCAAGGCGGCGTTGACCGAGGTCTTGCTGATCTCAGTGGCCAGCACGTTGCGTACGCGAGTCGCCAGCGGCAGGGTGAAGTTGCCGTTGCCGCAGTACAGTTCGAGCAGGTCGTCGGAACGCTCGCCCAATGCTTCGTATGCCCAATTGAGCATTTTCTGGTTAACCGTGCCGTTTGGCTGGGTGAACGCGCCTTCGGGTTGTTGATAAGTGAAGGTACGGCCCGCAATGTCGAGCTTTTCGACCACGTAATCACGACCAATCACGACGCGCTTGCCCTTGGAGCGGCCAATCACGCTGATGTCGAGGTCTTTGGCCAACTGCTCGGCAGCGTTTTGCCAGTGCTCGTCCAGCGGGCGGTGATAGCACAAGGTAACCATGGCATCACCGGCCAAGGTGGTCTGGAACTCCACCTGGAACAGTTTGTGGCTCAGCGCCGAGCTGGCTTGCCACGCAGCCTTGAGCTGCGGCATTAACTGGTTGATGCGCAGGCTGGCAATCGGGAAGTCTTCGATCAGGATCGGCGTGCGCTTGTCATCCTGGGCGAACATTGCGTAGTGGCGCTCGCCACCTTCGCGCCACAGGCGGAACTCGGCGCGCAGGCGAAAGTGCTTCAACGGCGAGTCAAACACCTGCGGCTCAGGCGCATCGAACGGCGCCAGCAAATCGCGCAGTCGTTGGGCCTTGGCCTCAAGTTCCAGGGCGTAGGTAGCAGAATCAAACGGCAAAGCACTCATGCGTTAAACCAACCCAGCTTGACCACAAACAGAATCGACAGAATGATCAGCGGCGCATTCAGCTCGCGGGCGCGACCCGACAGCAACTTGATCACGGTCCAGGAAATAAAGCCGAAGGCGATGCCGCTGGCGATGGAGTAGGTGAACGGCATGGCCAGCGCGGTGATCACCACCGGTGCAGCAACGGTCACGTCTTCCCAGTCGATTTCGGCCAGGCCGCTCATCATCAGCACGGCCACGAACATCAGCGCAGGCGCGGTGGCGAACGCCGGAACGCTGGCCGCCAGTGGCGAGAAGAACAACGCCAGCAAGAACATGATGCCGACCACGATGGCGGTCAGGCCGGTACGGCCACCGGCGCTCACGCCCGCTGCCGACTCGATGTAGCTGGTGGTGGTTGAGGTACCCAGCAACGAACCGGCCATGGCCGCGGTGCTGTCAGCGATCAGGGCGCGGCCCATTTTCGGCATGTGGCCGTCTTTGCCCATCAGGCCAGCGCGCTTGGCCACACCGATCAGGGTGCCGGAGTTGTCGAACAGGTCAACGAACAGGAAGGCGAAAATCACGCTGACCAGACCGATGTCCAGTGCGCCTTTAATGTCCAGTTGCAGGAAGGTCGGGGCCAGCGACGGCGGCATCGACATCACGCCACCGAAGTCGGTCACGCCCAGGGCGATGGACGCAACGGTCACCGCCAGAATGCCGATCAGCACCGCACCGCGTACGCGCAGGGCTTCCAGGGCTACGATCAGGGCAAAGCCCAGGGAGGCCAGGATCACTTTTGGCTGAGACAGGTCGCCCATGCCCACCAGGGTAGCCTTGTTGGCCACCACGATACCGGCGTTACCCAGGGCGATCAGCGCCAGGAACAGGCCGATACCGGCAGCAATGGCCGAGCGCAGCGGCAGCGGGATGCTGTTGATGATCCATTCGCGGATGCGGAAGATCGACAGCAGGAAGAACAGCACCGCTGAAATAAACACCGCACCCAGCGCCACTTGCCAGGTGTGGCCCATGTGCAGGACCACGGTGTAGGTGAAGAAGGCGTTCAGGCCCATGCCCGGTGCCAGCGCGATCGGATAGTTGGCGATGATGCCCATGATTGCCGAGCCGATGGCGGCTGCCAGGCAGGTCGCGACAAACACCGCGCCTTTGTCCATCCCGGTTTCGCCGAGGATGCTCGGGTTCACGAAGAGGATGTAGGCCATCGCCAGGAAGGTGGTGATACCCGCAAGAATCTCGGTTCGCACAGTGGTGTTGTGTGCTTTGAGTTGAAACAGCCTTTCCAGCATGCCAGTCCCCGTGGCGCCACCGGCGCCGTGATTAAATCGTTTTCAACAGCAAAGCACAGACGCCTGAGGCCTGAGGTTTTTCTGTCTGTCGGAAAAAGCCGCGCATCATACCAGCAGCACGGACGTCTGGCTGCTTTGCTGACTCAACGGCGCGATGTTTTGTAACGTCGAGTGCACAGGCATACTGCGTGCCAGTTATCGGGGGGATCCATGAAGCACACCATCAACGCTTTAATTGCCGGTTGTTGTCTGTTTATAAGCGCCGGGGCGAGCGCCGCGCCGGCGATGCCATTGAGCACCGTAGAAATTCTCAAGGTGGCGTCTAAATCAGGGGCTGTGGAGGATGTGTCGGATGGTCGCGAGCAGACCAAAATGCAGCACCGTGGGCCGCACATCAAAGTGTATGTGCTGGAACGCGGCTACGGCGGCCAGCCCACGGTGACGTTTGACGGCCAGATCATCGATGGCGTGCGCACCCCGGTGTGCAATAAAGGCGAGGGTTTGGTGACCTGTGACGGTGCGGGCACCACCGTGGGTTACGTCTACACCTTCGATTTGGGTAACAACCAGGACGGCTGGTTCCAGTTCAGTAACACGTCGCTGGTGGCGCCCTACACCCGGCTAGGTGCGAAGTTGCACATTAAATAACCTGGCCTACCTCCTGTAGCCGCTGCCGCAGGCTGCGATAAGGACCGAAGGACCTTCTCTTTTGAACAGCGCGATCCCTTCGGGCTCGATCGCAGCCTGCGGC
>NZ_JASCPQ010000097.1:0-19934 GCF_029959305.1 Pseudomonas sp. PS01297 | reverse complement strand
GAGCTGCTGGCCGAGCAAATCTGACTACGGCACCTCCTCTGTGGGAGCGGGCTTGCTCGCGATACAGGCAACACGGTGCATCCGCTAAAACGCGGTGATTTCATCGCGAGCAAGCCCGCTCCCACAAGGGTTAGGTGTTTAACAGCTTCAAGGCTTTGGCCTTGAGCAGTTGCAAATCGATGATCGGGGCGTGCAACTGCTTGGCCTGTTCATCCCACAGGCGCATGCGCAGGCTAAGCTCGCACAGCGGGTCTTGCTCAAAGGCATCGGCCTCGGCTTCGTTCATCACGCCGCCTTGGTAACCCAACGTCCTGATACTGGCTTCGCTCAACAGGTCGTAATAGCCGGGTTGGCGCAACGTCAGATAGCGCTTGGCCTGTACGTGGTATTCCACCAGTTTGGCCATGCGCTCACTGAAACCCGCCCGGCGCAGGTAATCGGCGCCCACCTGTTCATGGCAGACCACGCCGTATCCGCCCATGTTCGGCGCATCTTTGACGCATAAATGCCCAATGTCATGAAAGAACGCAGCCAACACCACTTCATCGTCATGCCCTTCGGCCATCGCCAACTGCGCCGCCTGGGACATGTGTTCGAGCTGTGACACCGGCTCGCCGATGTAATCGTCGGTGCCGAACTGCTGATACAAGGCAAAAACCTGCTCTACCGCCAGTTGTGCCGGTGTCATCACGCCTCCCCCAGTAAACGCGCAATATTGCGCTCGGCCATCGCCGGGCCAACGCTCATGCCCACGCCGGTTTGCATCAAGGCGGCGCTCAGGCCCGGTGCCACGGGCAGCCAGGTAAACGGCTTGGCCCCGCGCGCGCCATAAACGCCTTGCCAGCGCTCCATCACCTGCACTTCACAGCCCAGAGTGTCTTCACACAGCTGCAACATCCAGTTGTCGACCTGTTCGGCGTTAAACGGCGATGGATCGCTGCCGTAATGGTGTGAATCACCGACGATCAGCTCGCCGTAGGGCGTCGGGCTGATCAACAAGTGAATACCGTGCTCGTCCAGGTACGGGCTGTCGCGCAGGATCTCGGCCTGCACCGCAGCCGCTTCCGGCAAATCGGCAAAGGCGCCGTAATGCACGCAGCTCAGGCCGGTGAGCAGGGCATGTTGCAGTTGCAAATCGATTTTTGGCCGCACTCGCAGCATTTGCAGGCGGCAGACCTGTGGGTTGAGCGTCGCCAGCGGCTCGGCCAGCAGGGTTTGATAGTCGTGCCCTGAACAGACAATCACCTGCGCGCCTTTAAAGCTGCCCGCCGTGGTGTGCACCTGCCCCGGCTCGACGTCGCGCACCAGGGTTGAGAAATGAAACTCGACGCCGAGGTCGCGCTGCAGGTACTGCACCAGCGCCGGAATAGCCTCACGCGAATACACCTGCTGGTCGTCCAGCCCGTGCAGCGCGGCACGATGGTGGTTGAACTGGCCGCCGTAGAGGGCGGCCAGTTCAGCACCGCGCAGCAGTTCGGCGCGATAACCGTGTTCACGGGCACGGCCTTGGCAAAAGGCCTCCAGCAGCTGTTCTTCAGCCTCGGTGCGGGCAAACAGGTATGCGCCGTTGCGTTTGAGGTCAAAGCCCGCCTGCTGCGCCCACTCACCCCAAATACCCCGGCTGGCCCGGGCCAGATCGAGCATTACGCCCGGCGGCTGGCCGGTGACCAGCGCCTGGCCGAAGTTGCGCACCGACGCGCCCAAGGGCGTGTGCGTGCGTTCGAAGACATGGACCTTAAGCCCGCGTTTGGCGGCCGCGTAGGCATGGGACAAACCCAGAATGCCAGCGCCGACGATAAGAATAGTCATACACCTGTCCTGAAGAGCACATCCTTGTAGCCGCTGCCGCAGGCTGCGATCGAGCCCGCAGGGGTCGCGCTGTTCAAGAGCGAAGGTCCTTCGGCCCTTATCGCAGCCTGCGGCAGCGGCTACAGGGTTTAGCGTTTATGCAAAGTTATTCGGCCACTTTCTCGGACTTGCCGTCATAGCGTTTGCGCCATTCGGTCAAAATTTGATCGCGGTTTTTTGAGGCCCAGGCGAAGTCGTTTTTGATCAGGCGCTGTTCGTAGTCAGCCGGCAATTCAGTCTGCGGCTTGGCAATACCAGGCTGCGCGAGCACGGCGAAGTTCTCTTTATAAAGCTCCATCGCCGCCGGGCTGGCCGAGAAGTCAGCGAGCTTTTGCGCCGCCGCTTCATGGGGCGTGCCTTTAATCACGGCCGTGGCTTCGATCTCCCAGCCCAGGCCTTCTTTAGGCAGGATGATGTCCAGTGGCGCGCCCTGGCGCTTGAGCTGCACGGCCGGGTATTCAAACGAAATGCCAATCGGGAACTCGCCCGAGGCGGCCAATTTGCACGGCTTGGAACCGGAGTGAACGTACTGGCCGATGTTCTGGTGCAGGCCGTCCATGTACACCCAGCCCTGCTTCTCGCCAAAGGTTTGCAGCCACGCGCTCACGTCCAGAAAGCCCGTGCCGGACGACGCCGGGTTCGGCATCACGATCTTGCCCTTGTACTCAGGCTTGGTCAGGTCTTGCCAGCTCACCGGCTTGCTCAGGCCCTGCTTTTCGGCCTCAACCGTGTTGAAGCAAATGGTCGCGGCCCACACGTCCATGCCAACCCAAGCCGGTGGATTGGCGGGGTCACGGTAGTTGGGGCCGATCTTGGCCAGGTCTTGCGGTGCGTAGGATTGCAGCATGCCTTGCTGATCGAGGATCGCCAGGCTCGACGCGGCCAGGCCCCAGACGGCATCCGCCTGCGGGCGGTCTTTTTCAGCGAGCAGTTTGGCGGTGATGATGCCGGTGGAATCACGCACCCACTTGATCTCAACGTCCGGGTTGGCCTTCTCGAAAGCTTGTTTGTAGCTCTTCAGTTGCTCGGCTTCGAGGGCGGTGTAGACGGTTAGCTCGGTTTTTGCGGCGAACGCGTTAACGCTGAAAGCGGTGAGGACAGCAGCGACAAGAGCAAGAGGCTTGAACATGGTGCGGTTCCTTGAGGTGGAGGGGTTATTGCGCCGGTGCGCCTTGACGCCAGGCTTGGGAGCGGCGCAACACGCCGCGTGAAGCCCAGGCCAGGAGCAGGGACACGCCAATGGAGGTCAGCAAAATCAGGGTCGACATGGCCGCCGCGCCGCCCACATTGCCGGCGTCGTCCATGTTCAGCACCGCCACCGCCGCGAGAATGGTGTCGGGGCTGTAGAGGAAGATCGCCGCCGACACGGTGGTCATTGCCGAGACGAACAGGTAGCGCACGATGTCCAGCAGCGCGGGCAGGCAAATCGGTACGGTGACGCGCCAGTAATGGCGGTACAGCGGCGCCTTGAGCGACAGCGCAGCGGCTTCGAACTCGCCGTCGAGCTGGCGCAACGCGGTGGTGGCGGTCATTTGCGCAGTGGTCAAATAGTGAGCAATGGTGCACACCACCAGCAGCGCCATGGTCCCGTAAAACACATGCAGCGGGTTGCCCGGCAGGTTGAAGAAAAACACATAGCCCAGCCCCAGCACCAAACCCGGCACCGCCATGGGGATGAAGCTGAGCATGCGCAGCACCAGGTTCAGGCGCTTCTGGGTGTGGGTTTTTTCCATCAGGTAGGCGCCGGTGAAGATCACCGCGCTGCCGATCAGCGCCGTGCACAAGGCCATGGTCACGCTGTTGCGATACGCCAGCCAGCCGCCACCGGCGGTGTCGTTGAACTGGTAGTGGTTGAGGGACAGCGACAGGTTGTACGGCCAAAATTTGACCAGCGACGAGTACACCGCCATCCCGAACACCAGCAGCAAGGCAGCGCAGATCAGCAACACGATGGCCAGGTAGCAGCCATCTCGCAGCCTCGAAGGCACCGGCTTGAACACCTGGGCACGCCCGCTCATGGCGTCGCCGTGCTGACGGCGCAGCCAGGCATCGACGCCGAAGCTGAACAGCGCGGGCAACAGCAAGACCATGCCGATCAATGCACCGCGACCAAACTGTTGCTGCCCGACCACTGCTTTGTAGGCTTCCAGCGCCAGCACCTGATAGTCGCCACCCACCACCACGGGCACGCCGAAGTCGGTGATGGTCAGGGTGAACACCAGGCAAAACGCGGCAAACACGGCCTGACGCGTACCCGGCCAGGTGATGCTGCGAAAGGCTTTGAATGGCCCGGCGCCCATGCTCGACGCCGCATCAAACAACCGGGCATCGGCCAGTGACAAGGCGGACAGCAGAATCATCAGGGCATGGGGAAAGGTGTAGATCACCTCGCCGAGGACGATGCCCCAGAAGCCGTAGATGTTGTCCGCAATCAGCCCGCGCAGCAGGCCCTGATTGCCGAACAAATACACCAGCGCAATGCCCGGCAACATCGACGGCGCCATCAGTGGCAGCAACGACAACCCGCGCCAGACGCGTTTGCCGGGGATCAAGGTGCGTTGCAGCGCGTAGGCAAACAGGTACGCCAGCGGTACGACAATCGCCGCTACGCTGAGCGACACTTTGAGGCTGTTACCCACCAGCCAATGAAAGTTATCGCTGGTTACCAGCTCCCGCGCCGCGACCCAACCACCGCCCTGGCCGTCTTGCGCACTGAAGCCACGCCAGAAAATCGCCAGCAACGGCATCAGCACGGCAATGGCTAATAACAGCAGCAACAGCAGTTTGCCGCCGAGGACAAACAACGTGTCGCCCCGTTCAGCCCGCGCAGCGTTACGGGCCAGGGTGTCGGACAGGGGCAAGGTCATTGGCGCGGCCATGTCAGGCAAACACCTGAAGGCTGTTCGGCGGCAAGGCGACGAAGATGTCCTGGGCGCCGAGACGCGGCAAATCCTGGCTGCCGACTTCGGCGGTGAGCGGGTGGCCCGGCAGGTGGTTGAGTTCGAAGCTCATGCGGCAGCGATTGCCGAGGAAGGTGATGTCCCGCACCCGTGCCGGGAACAGGTTTTCTTCGTGCAGTACCGGGTTGACGCTGATCGCTTCGGGGCGACAAAACAGCCGCCCCGACTCGACGCGCCCGGCGTCGGCCGCCAAGCGCATATTGACGCCGCCGACCTGCGCGTAAGTGCCGCTGTTATGGTCAAACGGCAGCCAGTTACCTTGCCCGACAAACTCGGCAACAAAGGGCGTGGCGGGCTTGTTGTAGATCTCCTGCGGGGTAGCGTACTGCTCGACCTTGCCGTTGTTCATCACGGCGATGCGGTCGGCCATCAGCATGGCTTCGTCCTGGTTGTGGGTCACCATCAAAGTGGTAATACCCAGGCTGCGCTGCAATTGGCGCAACTCGGTGCATAAATGCTCGCGCACCCGGGCATCCAGCGCCGACATCGGTTCGTCGAGCAGCAACAGCGACGGTGCAGGCGCCAAAGCGCGGGCCAGGGCGACTCGCTGCTGCTGACCGCCGGACAGTTGGCCGGGGAATTTCTTTTCGCTGCCTGTGAGGCCCACCAGTTCGAGCATCTCGCTGACGCGCTTGCGCACCACGTCGCGGTTGCTGCCGGCCAGGCCGTAGGCGATGTTGGCCTCAACGGTCAGGTTGGGGAACAGTGCGTAGGACTGAAACAAGATCCCGTAGTCACGGGCTTGCGGGGCGAGGTCTGAGACATCCCGTGAACCGAGGTACAAAACGCCATCGTCCTGACGTTCCAGCCCGGCGATGCAGCGCAGCAAGGTGGTTTTGCCGCACCCCGAAGGCCCGAGCAGACACACCAGTTCACCCGCTGCCACCTCCAGCGAAACGTTGTCCAGCGCGGTAAAAGCGCCAAAGCGCTTGCTCACGTTGCGCACCTTCATCGGCACGCCGGGTTGGGTCAAAGGGGTTGCGTTCGAGCGGTTCATGGATGCACCTCATCAAGCAGATGGGGTCATCCTAGAGACGCTATGCGTACAAGATGTGGCAGTCAGGCAAAAGCTGCCGATAGAGGTATTGGTGGATTTTGGAGTGATGCTCACAACATTCCTGTGGGAGCGGGCTTGCTCGCGAGCTTTTAAAAAGATCAAAAGATCGCGAGGCAAGCTCGCTCCTACAAGGGTCAGGCCGGGGCCATTTCCTGCGCCAGCCCCAGAAAAGCCGCCGGCAAGCGCGCTGATTTTCGCTCTTTCAGGCAGTACAAATACTCGGCGATCATCGGCGCACCCTCGAGGGTCAGTACGCGCAGTTGCGGGTCGTGGGGGACTTCCTGGCGGGCGATGATGCTGATGCCGATACCGCGCAGCACCGCTTCGCGGATCGACTCGCGGCTGCCAATTTCCAGCAGCGGGCCAAAACCAACCCCGGCGCTTCTAAGCAGTTCTTCGGTCAATTTGCGCGTGGTCGACCCTTGCTCGCGCATCAGCAGGCAGTGCCCGGCCAAGGCACTCAGCGGCACGTGATCGAGCTTGGCCAGCGGGTGATTGCGGTGCACGGCCACCACCAGCGGGTCGGAGCCCAGAACCCGGCGTATCAGCCGTGGGTCTTCGAGCAGTTGCGACGAGGCGGCGATGTCGACGCGGTATTCGTCCAGCGCTTCGAGCACTTGCTGGGAGTTGCCAATGTCTACCGACACGACAATCTGCGGCAGGCGCTCGCGGAAGGCTTTGACCAGATCAAGGATGTAATACGGCGCCGTGGCGGCGATGCGCAACTTGCCGGTGCCGTGGCCGCTGTTGCGCAAAAAGAACTCGATATCGGCCTCTTGCTGCAACAGCGTTTTAACCATGGGCAGCAAGCGCACGCCTTCATCGCTGAGGGTCAGGCGCCGCCCGCCACGGTAGAACAGTTCTACGCCGTACTGGCTTTCAAGCTGGCGGATCTGGGTGGTCACGGTCGGCTGGCTCAACCCGAGCTTTTTCGCCGCCTGTGTGATGCTGCCCAACTGGGCCACCCGGTAAAACGCTTTCAGCTCGGCACTCAGCACTGTGGCCTCTCTTGATCTATTTGCGCACCAGGCGCAAGCCGTTAAACACCACCAACAGGCTCACGCCCATGTCAGCAAAGACGGCCATCCACATGGTGGCCAAGCCCATGAAGGTTACCGCAAGAAAGATCGCTTTAATGACCAATGCCAAGGCAATGTTCTGTTTAAGGATGCTCGCGGTGTCCCGTGACAAGCGAATGAAAGCCGGTATTTTGCGCAGATCGTCGTCCATCAAGGCGACATCTGCCGTCTCTATGGCGGTATCCGTACCCGCTGCCGCCATGGCAAAACCGATCTCGGCGCGGGCCAATGCCGGGGCGTCGTTGATGCCGTCACCGACCATGCCCACGTGATGGCCCTGTGCATAAAGGGCTTCGATAGCTTTGAGTTTGTCCTCCGGCAGCAGGTTGCCCTGCGCCTGGTCGATGCCTACCTGGGCCGCAATCGCGTTGGCGGTGTGCGGATTGTCGCCGGTCAGCATCAGGGTTTTGACCCCCAGCGCGTGCAGCTCGCGGATCGCTTCTCGGCTGGTTTGCTTGACCGTGTCGGCCACGGCGAACAACGCCATGGGGCCTGCGCTGTCGATCAGCAAGATCACCGTTTTGCCTTGTTCTTCCAACGCGAAGAGCTTCTCCTCAAGGGCGGGCGAGCACAGGCCCAGTTCTTCGATCAGGCGGTGGTTACCCAAGTGGTAAACCTTGCCGTCGATGTCGCCACGCACGCCGCGCCCAGCCAGCGCCGTGAAGTTATCCACAGTACGCAGCGTCAGGTTTTTATCCACAGCGGCATTGGCCACGGCCATCGACACCGGGTGATCTGAACGCGAAGCCAGGCTTGCAGCCAGCAGCACCGCGCTCTCGGTGTGCAGCGGGTCGAGCGGCAGGTAGTCGGTTTGCACCGGCTTGCCGTGGGTGATGGTGCCGGTTTTATCCAGCGCCAAAAAGTCCAGCTTGTGGCCGCTTTCGAGGTATACACCGCCTTTGACCAGGATGCCTTTGCGTGCAGCGGCCGCCAGACCGCTAACGATGGTTACCGGGGTCGAGATCACCAGCGCGCACGGGCACGCCACCACCAGCAGTACCAGCGCACGGTAGATCCAGTCGAACCACGCCTCGCCCATAAACAGCGGCGGGATAATCGCCACAGCCAAGGCCAGTAGAAACACCACCGGGGTGTAGATTTTGGAGAAGCTGTCGACAAAACGCTGGGTCGGTGCACGGGCGCCCTGGGCTTGTTCCACCGCCAGGATGATGCGCGCCAGAGTCGAGTTGTTGGCCGCTGCGGTAACGCGAAACTCCAGCGAACCGGCCTGGTTGATGGTGCCCGCAAAGACTTTATCGCCCACGGTTTTTTCCACCGGCAGGCTCTCGCCGGTAATCGGCGCCTGATCGATGCTTGAGCTGCCCGCCACCACTTCGCCGTCCAGGCCAATGCGCTCGCCGGGTTTAACCCGCACGATGACACCCGGTTCGACGTCTTTAACCTCACGTTCCAGCCATGTGCCGTCGACTTGCTGCACGGTGACTTTGTCCGGAGCCATTTGCATCAGGCCGCTGATGGCGTTGCGTGCACGGTCCAGAGACTTGGCTTCGATCAGCTCGGCCACGGTAAACAGGAACATCACCATCGCCGCTTCGGGCCATTGGCCGATCAGCAGGGCGCCGGTCACGGCGATGCTCATCAGCGCGTTGATGTTCAGGTTGAGGTTTTTAAGGGCAATCCAGCCTTTTTTGTAGGTGGTCAGGCCGCCGCTGAAAATCGACACCAGCGCCACCAATGCAATGACCCAGGTCGGCGCTGCGCCGGTGAAGTGCAGCACTTCTGCCGCCAACGCACCGACACCGGACAGCGCCAGCGGCCACCAGTGTTTTTTCGGCGCAGGCGGCAGCGGCGCGTCAGCATCGGCGCCGGTTTGCAGCGGGTCGGCCTGCATGCCCAGGGATTTAATGGCCGCGACAATCGGATCGGTGGACGGCAGATCGTGGGTCACCACCAGCACGCGATTGATCAGGTTGAACTCCAACTGCTGCACACCGGCCAGCTTGCCCAGTTTGTTCTGGATCAGGGTTTGCTCGGTCGGGCAGTCCATGGCTTCAATGCGGAAGCTGCTCAGGCGCGCGCCCACAGTGGGCGTGGCGCTGAGTTTGATCACGCTCGGCCCGGCAGTGCTTGAACAGCAACTGTGCGCGTGGCTGGCGTGGTCGTGCTTTTCCTCATGGCCATGGTCATGGTCATGGTCATGGTCATGGTCATGGTCATGGTCAGCGTGTGGTTTGTGCGAAGTGTGAATGGAGTCGCTCATCGGGTGCGTCCAAAAAGGTGCCTGTTGCCAAGTAAAGACCCTGTAGCCACTATAGGGTCAAGCATCCTTTGGGAGATAAGCGCGATGAAGATTGGTGAACTGGCGAAATTGACCGACTGTCAGGTCGAAACCATCCGTTATTACGAGCGTGAAGGCTTGTTGCCAGAGCCTGCGCGCAGTGACGGCAACTACCGTTTGTACACCCAGGCCCATGTCGAGCGGCTGACGTTTATCCGCAATTGCCGCAGCCTGGACATGACCCTCGAAGAAATCCGCAGCCTGCTCAACCTGCGCGACAGCCCGCAGGACCAATGCGAAAGCGTGAATGCGTTGATCGACGAGCACATCCACCACGTCAAGGCGCGCATTGATGGCTTGCAAGCTTTGCAGGCGCAACTGCTCGACCTGCGCCAACGCTGTGGCGAAGGGCCGGAGATGGATCAGTGCGCGATTTTGCAGCGCCTGGAAGTCAGCGGCTCAGTGGCAGCGCCAGAAGGCGAGCCAAGCCATGTGGGCAGAAGCCACGGGCATTAACCTAAGCACCTGTAGCCGCTGCCGAAGGCTGCGATCGAGCCCGAAGGGGTCGCGCTTTTCAAGAGCGAAGGTCCTTCGGCCCTTATCGCAGCCTGCGGCAGCGGCTACAGGAGGGGGTTACACCGCCATCGGCGCGGTCATGGGGGCGTGGTGCTGGTAGCCTTCGAGGCTGAAGTCGCTCGGCTCGATCAGTTCCAGCCACTCCGGCTGGTAAACGCCGGTCTTGGCGAATTCCGGTACGCGGTCCGAGATCACCAGTTTTGGCATCGGGAACGGCTCGCGGGTCAGCTGTTCGTTGAGCATGTCCAGGTGGTTTTCATACACGTGGGCATCGCCAATGAAGTAGGTGAACCAGCGCGGCGTGTAGCCGGTCAGGCGGCCGATCAGGCTCAGCAACGCGGCGCCTTCGGTCAGGTTGAACGGCGTGCCCAGGCCCAGGTCGTTGGAACGGATATAGAGAGTCAGGGAGATTTCCTTGGTCTCGACGTTCGGGTGGAACTGGTACAGCAGGTGGCACGGCGGCAGGGCCATTTCGTCGAGCTGGGCGCAGTTCCAGCCGTGGAACAAAATACGGCGGCTGCCCGGGTCATTGATGATCGTGTCGACGCACTGGCGCACCTGGTCGATGGCCTTGTACAGCACCACGTAGGCCGCGCCGTCTTCTTCGCCTTCGGCGATCTGGCGATAACCCTGGCTCAGGCACAGCTCGATAGCGGCCTGGTTGCTGCGCGCCACTTGCTTGTAAGCCGGCCACTTGCGCCATTGCACGCCGTAGATCTCGCCCAGGTCGTCTTCACCCTGACGGAACGGGTTGGCCAGCCATTGGGCGTTTTCGTTGGCGTTCTGGTCCCAGACCTTGCAACCCAGCGCACGGAAGTCTGCGGCGCTGTTGACCGGGCGCAAAAAGCCGCACATCTCGCCAATCGCCGATTTGAACGCCATGCGGCGCGTAGTGATGGCCGGGAAGCCTTCTTTGAGGTCGTAGCGCAACATGGCGCCCGGCAGACTGATGGTCTTCACGCCGGTGCGGTTGGCTTGCAAGGTGCCGTTTTTAATGACGTTGGCAACGAGGTCAAGATATTGCTTCATGGTTTTCCTAGCGTTTGAATGCAGGGCCGCGCGGGCCCTGCGATTCGAATTTAATGCGCAGCCTTTTGAGCCGCCGGATCACGGTTGTACGCCAGCCAGATCAGGAACAGGCCGCCCGCAATCATCGGGATGCAGAGGATTTGCCCCATCGTTACCCAGCCGAACGCCAGGTAGCCTAGCTGAGCGTCCGGCACGCGGACGAACTCGACGATGAAACGGAAGATCCCGTAAAACAGGGCGAACATCCCGGAAACCGCCATTGTAGGGCGAGGTTTGCGCGAGTACAGCCACAGCACCAGGAACAGTGCCACACCTTCCAGGGCAAACTGGTAAAGCTGCGACGGATGGCGCGCCAATTGTTGTGGGTCGGTGGGGAAGATCATCGCCCACGGCACGTCGCTGGCCTTGCCCCACAACTCGCCGTTGATGAAGTTACCGATGCGCCCTGCGCCCAGACCAATCGGCACCACGGGGGCGATGAAGTCGAGGATCTGGAAGAACGATTTGCCGTTGCGCTTGCCGAACCACCAGGTCGCCAGCATCACGCCGATCAAGCCGCCGTGGAACGCCATGCCGCCTTTCCAGACTTCAAAAATCAGCAGCGGGTTGGCGATGTAGGCGCTCAGGTCGTAGAACAGCACGTAGCCCAGGCGGCCGCCGACTATCACGCCCATGGCCACCCAGAACACCAGGTCCGAGAGTTTCTCTTTGTTCCAGGTCGGGTCGAAGCGGTTGAGACGTCGCGACAGGATCAGCCAGGCGGCGCCAATGCCGATCAGGTACATCAAGCCGTACCAATGAATTTTCAGCGGTCCGATAGCCAATGCCACCGGGTCAATCTGCGGGTAAGGCAGCATTGCGACTCCTCGTTAGATCAGGAAACTCAAACCGACACAGAACAACAGTGCGGCAAACAGCCGTTTCAGCAGGCGCGGCGAGAGTTTGTGGGCCAAACGCGCACCGAAACGGGCAAAAAACATGCTGGTCAGGGCGATCCCGACCAACGCGGGTATGTAAACAAACCCGAGACTATGCGCGGGCAAGTCAGGGTTGTGCCAGCCAATCATCATGAAACTTAACGCACCGGCGACGGCGATGGGCAGACCGCAGGCCGACGAGGTGGCCACGGCTTGCTGCATGGTCACACCGCGCCAGGTCAAAAACGGTACGGTCAGCGAGCCGCCGCCGATACCGAAAATCGCCGACGCCCAGCCAATAACGCTACCAGCCAAGCTCAGACCCACCTTACCCGGCACCGTTCGGCTGGCCTTGGGTTTTAAGTCCAGGGCCATTTGCAGGGCGATGATCACGGCAAACACACCAATGATTTTCTGCAAGTGCGGGCCGGAGATCGCTTCGGCGGTCAGCGCGCCAATCCCGGCCCCGACCAGAATGCCCAGGCTCATCCAGGCAAACAGCGGCCACAGCACCGCGCCTTTGCGGTTGTGCGCAATCACTGAGTTGATCGAGGTAAAGATAATGGTCGCCAATGACGTGCCAACGGCCAAATGGGTCAACACCTCGTTGCTGAAGCCCTGCAAGGTGAAACTGAACACCAGCACCGGCACGATGATCAGCCCGCCACCGACTCCGAACAGCCCGGCCAGTACGCCAGCGAAGCCTCCCAACACCAGATAGAGCAGAAATTCCATGACGCCCCCTATTTTTGATCCGCATGGTAACGGAGCAAGGGCTCGGGCTCCATCCCGCATGGCGTAACACGCAGGGGCAATCTATAAGTACAGTGATTAAAAAAACATTAAGGACTGCCCATGTGCCTGATTGTCTTCGCTTGGCGCCCCGGCCACGCACAGCCTCTGGTCGTTGCGGCCAACCGCGATGAATTTTATGCGCGCCCCACTAAACCGCTGGCCCAGTGGGTTGAAGCACCGCAGGTGTTTGCCGGGCGTGACCTGCAGGCTGGCGGCACCTGGCTAGGCATAGGGGCCAATGGCCGCTTTGCCGCGCTGACCAATATACGTGAACCGCACCAACCGCCCGGGCGGCATTCGCGGGGTGAGCTGGTGTCTGAATTCTTGAGTGGCAACCAGTCCATTGCTAAGTATTTCGACGATATTGGCGGACGAAGGCTGAGTTATGCCGGTTTTAACCTGCTGTTGGCGGATCGCGATCAGCTCTGGCATTTCAACTCCAGAGAGCTGGTGCCGCAGCCCCTGAGTGCGGGGCTGTATGGCTTGTCGAATGCCGGGCTGGACACCCCGTGGCCCAAGCTGCTCAGGGCCAAGGCGGCGCTGGCCGAGGTGCTGAACGACCCGCAGCCGCAAGCTTTGCTGGCCCTGCTCGAAGACCCGCAGCCAGCGCAGTTCAGCGAGCTGCCGGACACCGGCGTCGGGCTGGCCACGGAGAAGTTGTTGTCGAGTGTGTTTATCGCCAGCCCCAATTACGGCACCCGCGCCAGCACCGCGCTGATCGTCAATGCCGATGGTTCAAGGGTGATGGTGGAGCACAGCTTCGGACCGCTGGGCGGGCGTTTGGGTGAGGTGCGGCTGGAACACCCCTGACTCATGCCAAAACCTGTAGCCGCTGCCGAAGCATGAGGCTGCGATGGGTTGCGCAGCGACCCCATACAGCGGGCCTGCGGACCGCATCGCAGCCTCGTCCCTCGTCAGCGGCTACAAGGTATTAATAAGGCTTGATCGCCGCCGGGTTCATCATGCGCGTCAGGCCCATGTTTTTCAGGGCCAACTGGATGGTGCTGCGAATGACTTGCGGGTTGTCGATGGTCATGACCTCAGCCAGCAACTCCTTGGCCCGGCTCAGGCTGACCTGGCGCAACATCCACTTCACCTTGGGCAAGTTGGTGGCGTTCATTGACAGGCTGTCAAAACCCATGGCCATCAACAAGATCGCAGCCGCCGGGTCACCGGCCATTTCACCGCAGATACTCGCCGGCTTGCCTTCGGCGTGGGCGTCACGCACCACCGCCTGCAAAGCTTGCAGCACGGCCGGGTGCAGGTAGTCGTACAAATCGGCCACCCGCGGGTTGTTGCGGTCCACCGCCAGCAGGTACTGGGTCAAGTCGTTGGAACCTACCGACAAAAAGTCCACCTGACGGGCCAGCTCTTTGGTCTGGTACACCGCCGCCGGCACTTCGATCATCACGCCAATCGGCGGCATCGGCACGTCGGTGCCTTCGTCGCGCACTTCACCCCAGGCACGGTGCAGCAGGTGCAGGGCTTCTTCGAGTTCGTGGGTGCCGGAGATCATCGGCAGCAAGATGCGCAGATTGTTAAGACCCTCACTGGCCTTGAGCATGGCCCGGGCCTGCACCAGAAAGATTTCCGGGTGGTCGAGGGTCACGCGGATCCCGCGCCAGCCCAGGAACGGGTTGTCTTCTTTGATCGGGAAGTACGACAGCGACTTGTCGCCGCCAATGTCCAGGCTGCGCATGGTCACCGGCTGCGGGTGGAAGGCCGCCAGTTGCTCGCGATAAATCGCCAGCTGCTCTTTTTCGCTCGGAAAGCGCTGGTTGATCATGAACGGCACTTCGGTGCGGTACAGACCTACGCCTTCTGCGCCCCGCTGTTGCGCGCGCGCCACATCGGCCAGCAGGCCGGTGTTGACCCACAGCGGCATGCGGTGGCCGTCCGGGGTGATACACGGCAGCTCGCGCAGGGCATCAAGGCCCTGGGACAACTGGCGCTCTTCTTCCACCACGTCGGCGTATTGCTTGCGCAGCATGTCGCTGGGGTTGGTGTAGACCTCACCGTGGTAGCCGTCGACGATCATCTGGATGCCGTCGACCTTGGAGTACGGCAGGTCGACCAGGCCCATCACGGTCGGGATGCCCATGGCACGGGCCAGAATCGCCACGTGGGAGTTACCCGAACCCAATACCGAGACCAGGCCTACCAGCTTGCCTTCAGGCACCTCGCCGAGCATGGTCGCGGTCAGCTCTTCACTGACCAGAATGGTGTTGTCGGGGTAAACCATGGTTTGCTGGTGATCGTGTTGCAAATAGGCCAGCAAGCGGCGCCCGAGGTCACGCACGTCCGACGCCCGCTCGCGCAGGTAGTCGTCGTCCATCAATTCGAAACGGTTGACGTGATCAGTCACCACCTGACGCAGCGCGCCCTGGGCCCACTGACCGGTCTTGATCACATTTTTGACTTCGCTGCCCAGCGAGGCGTCGTCGAGCATCATCAGGTACACGTCAAACAGCGCCTGCTCTTCGGGGCGCAGCTGCGTGGCGAGCTTCTTCGACACCGCGCGCATGTCATTGCGCACGCCTTCGAGGGCGTTTTTGAACAGCGCTATTTCGGCAGGAATATCGGTGATGGTCTTGTCGGGCACCACGTCCAGATCCGCCGGAGGCAGCATGACCACCGCGGTACCCACCGCCGCACCGGGCGAACCGGGCACGCCGACGAACTTGGCTTCCTGGATACCCTTGCCCTGACGCCCCAGGCCACGAATCGACCCCGTGGCTTCTGCGTGGGCAATAACCCCGGCCAATTGCGCGCTCATGGTCACAAGGAAGGCTTCTTCACCCTCATCGAACTGGCGGCGTTCTTTTTGCTGAATGACCAACACACCCACTACACGGCGGTGGTGGATAATCGGCGCGCCGAGGAATGAGGCATAGCGCTCCTCACCGGTTTCGGCAAAGTAGCGGTAGCGCGGGTGATCGGCGGCGTTTTCGAGGTTCAGAGGTTCTTCGCGGGTACCCACCAGACCGACCAGGCCTTCGTTGGGTGCCATGCTGACTTTGCCGATCGAGCGCTTGTTCAAGCCCTCGGTGGCCATCAGTACAAAACGGTTGGTCTCTGGATCAAGCAAATAGACCGAGCAGACCTGGCTGCCCATGGCCTCTTTGACGCGCAACACAATAATCCCCAACGCCGCCCTGAGATCTTTGGCGGCGTTTACTTCCTGGACGATCTTGCGCAGCGTATTGAGCATGGCTCGGGGTCGAACTCCGTGTCAGGCGCGCGTTAATAGGCGCGGTGCAAGTTCTTTGAGCGCGCGACGGTAGACCTCGCGCTTGAATGTCACCACCTGGCCCAACGGATACCAATAGCTGACCCAGCGCCAGCCATCGAATTCCGGTTTACCGGTCAAATCCATCCGCACCCGCTGCTCATTCGAGACCAGGCGCAGCAAAAACCACTTTTGCTTCTGGCCGATGCACAGCGGTTGGCTGTGGGTACGAACCAGGCGTTGCGGCAAACGATAACGCAACCAGCCTCGCGTGCAGGCGAGTATTTCTACATCTTCGCGTTCCAGGCCAACTTCTTCGTTCAGCTCGCGGTACAAGGCGTCTTCCGGCGTCTCATCAGGGTTGATTCCGCCCTGTGGAAACTGCCACGCGTCTTGATTGATACGGCGAGCCCACAGTACCTGTCCGGCATCATTTGTCAGAATAATCCCGACATTAGGACGGAAACCATCGGGGTCGATCACGGCAACAACCTCGCAAACGCATGTCGCCGCATTGTTCCACAAAGGTTGTGAAAGCAGCAACGCGCCTTCCTGCCTTATGTGCACTCTTATTAAAAGACCGTATTCTTGTGGGCTTTCAACCGACAGCTCAGCGGGTAATTGCAATGCGTTTGGCTTTATTCGACTTGGACAACACCCTTTTAGGCGGCGACAGCGACCACGCGTGGGGCGATTACCTGTGCGAACGCAACATTCTGGACGGTGACGCCTACAAAGCCCGTAACGACGAGTTCTACCAGGATTACCTGGCCGGCAAGCTCGACAATGCCGCTTATCTTAATTTCAGCATGGAAATTTTTGGCAAAAATGACATGGGTCAACTCGATCAATGGCACCGCGAATTCATGCGCGACTGCATTGACGACCTGATGCTGCCAAAAGCCCAGGCACTGTTGGCCAAGCACCGCGACGCGGGCGATACGCTGGTGATCATCACCGCGACCAACCGGTTTATCACCGCACCCATCGCGGCAAAGCTGGGCGTGGAACATTTGATCGCCACCGAATGCGAGATCGTTGATGGCCGTTACACCGGCCGCAGCACCGACGTGCCGTGCTTTCGTGAAGGCAAAGTGACACGCCTGAACCGCTGGATGGCAGAAAACGGCCACAGCCTCGAAGACAGCTACTTCTACAGCGATTCGATGAACGACCTGCCGTTGCTGGAGCAAGTGACCCACGCCGTGGCCGTCGACCCGGATGAAAACTTGCGGGCAGAAGCGGTTAAACGTGGCTGGCCGGTGATTTCGTTGCGCGATTGATCACCCTGCCTCGCGATCTTTAAGGTCAAAAGATCGCGAGGCAAGCTCGCTCCTACAGGGGGTGGTTAAATCGGTTTTGCGCCCATCATGGCCGCAATCGCAATAAAGCAAATCGCACAAAAAGCCGCCAACACCACGGTAAAGCCCGGGTGTTTGGCCATTCGCCCCAGCCGCAGGCGGTTGAGGCGCACCAGTAGCCATAACCAGCTCAAGCCACCCAGCAGGTACAGACTGCTCCCGCCCAGCAACCACAGCTGGCTCAGCGGCCAACCCGCCATGTGCACCAAAAACCAGCCACTCACCGGCAATGCCAGCAAGCACAGGCCCATCAGCCCCCAGAGAAACGCCCACGGGCGGCGCACCAGGCCACCCGCGAGGAAGGCGTCACCGGCACGCCGACGGCGAATCACCACAACCAGCAATACAAGCGCACTGACAAACAGCAGCAGTGTCGACACGCCATGCAGCAGTTTTAACGCGGTGAACGTTTCCATTTGATTTATCTCTTGAGCCGTTCAATCAGCGTAGCGTTTATCAGCCAAGAAACAGCTGATACGCCGGGTTATCGCTTTCATCCCAGTATGGATAGCCAATTTCTGCCAGCGCCGCAGGCACCAAGTGGCGCTCATCGGCGGGCACTTGCAGACCGGCCATCACCCGGCCATCTGCCGCGCCATGGTTGCGGTAATGGAACATCGAGATGTTCCAGCGCCCGCCCAGCTTGCTGAGGAAGTTGAACAGCGCCCCCGGACGTTCCGGGAATTCAAAGCGGAACAGCAACTCATCGCTGACCTTGGCCGCGTGCCCACCGACCATGTGACGAATGTGCAATTTGGCCAGTTCGTTTTCAGTCAGGTCGACCACCGGGAAGCCCTGCTCGGCCAGGCTGGCCAGCAACGCGCTACGCGGGTCGTTCTCGGGATGGGTCTGCACCCCGACGAATATGTGGGCCTCGCTGCCGGTGTTGTAGCGGTAGTTGAATTCGGTGATCTGGCGCTTGCCGACCGCCTGGCAGAACGCTTTGAAGCTGCCCGGCACCTCGGGGATGGTCACGGCGATGATCGCCTCACGGCCTTCACCCAGTTCGGCCCGCTCGGCCACATGGCGCAAACGGTCGAAGTTAACGTTGGCGCCCGAGTCGATGGCCACCAGCGTCTGGCCGCGCACACCGCGTTGCTCCACGTATTTTTTGATCCCGGCCACGCCCAGCGCACCCGCAGGCTCGGTGATCGAGCGGGTGTCATCAAAGATGTCCTTGATGGCCGCGCAGATTTCATCGGTGCTTACGGTGATGACTTCGTCGACGTAGTCTTTGCAGATATCAAACGTGTGCTGGCCGATCTGGCCCACGGCAACGCCGTCGGCGAAGATCCCGACGCTTGGCAAGACCACGCGCTCACCGGCCGCCATCGCGGCTTGCAGGCAGTTGGAGTCATCGGGCTCGACGCCAATGACTTTAATATCCGGCCGCAGGTACTTCACATACGCCGCAATACCGGCAATCAATCCGCCACCGCCCACCGGCACGAAGATCGCATCCAGCGGCGTCGGGTGCTGACGCAGAATTTCCATCGCCACGGTGCCCTGCCCGGCGATGGTGTGCGGGTCATCGTAGGGGTGTACGTAAACGTAGCCTTTTTGTTCAACCAGTTGCAGCGAGTACGCCAGGGCTTCCGGGAAGGAGTCACCGTGCAGCACCACAATACCGCCACGCGAACGCACGCCTTCAATCTTGATCTCGGGGGTGGTTTTGGGCATTACGATGGTGGCTTTCACCCCCAGCACCTTGGCGGCCAGCGCCAGGCCTTGTGCATGGTTGCCGGCCGAGGCGGTGACGACGCCGCAGGCACGCTCGGTGTCGGTCAATTGCGTGAGCTTGTTGTAAGCACCACGAATCTTGAACGAAAACACCGGCTGCAAATCTTCGCGTTTGAGCAAAATCTGGTTGCCCAGACGCGCAGACAACTGATTGGCAGGCTGCAAGGGGGTTTCTACCGCGACGTCATAAACGCGCGAGGTGAGTATCTTCTTAACGTACTGTTCGAGCATCGGAAAGCTTCACTGGGCGGTTAGCAGGGACCAAGGAGTCTACCCCAGCGTTTACACGGGCGACCATACGAATCCAAAGGTTTTAGTTATACTCCACGCCCTTCTGTTTACCCTTCCCGCCCCGGAGCCCGCATGACCCAGGATCAACTCAAACAAGCCGTAGCCCAGGCGGCTGTCGACTTCATCCTCCCGAAACTGGATGACAAGAGCATCGTTGGGGTCGGCACCGGCTCCACGGCCAACTGCTTCATTGACGCGCTGGCCTTGCACAAAGGCGCTTTTGACGGTGCCGTGGCCAGTTCCGAAGCCACCGCCGCACGCCTCAAGGGCCACGGGATTCCTGTGTACGAGCTGAACACCGTGAGCGATCTGGAGTTCTACGTGGACGGCGCCGATGAGAGCGACGAAAACCTCAACCTGATCAAAGGCGGCGGCGCAGCCCTGACCCGCGAAAAAATCGTCGCGGCCGTGGCCAAAACCTTTATCTGCATCGCTGACGCCAGCAAGCTGGTGCCGGTGCTGGGCGCGTTCCCGCTGCCGGTTGAAGTGATCCCGATGGCCCGCAGCCACGTGGCCCGCGAACTGGTCAAACTGGGCGGCGATCCGGTGTACCGCGAAGGTGTGCTGACGGATAACGGCAACATCATTCTTGACGTGCACAACCTGCAAATCGTCGACCCGGTGAAACTGGAAACTCAGATCAACGCCATCGTCGGTGTGGTGACCAACGGTTTGTTCGCTGCGCGCCCGGCGGACCTGTTGCTGCTGGGGACGCCTGAAGGCGTGAAAACCCTGAGCAAATAACCCGTAACCGTGTAGGAGCGAGCTTGCCTCGCGATCTTTTAAACCATCAAAAGATCGCGAGGCAAGCTC